>CASEDW010000185.1 GCA_949286775.1 uncultured Eubacteriales bacterium
ATTTCCTTTATTCTTGACCAGCGAACCCGCTTATCTTTTTTATTAGGACGAAGCTGAGGACAGCGGATCAAGGCAAAAATTCCAAGTCCTATGCCTGAAACGTATTGTGAAATTACAGTTGCTTCAGCTGCTCCTACCACGCCGCGATTAAATCCCACTACAAACAAAAGATCAAGGCCTATATTCAACACCGCTGAAATTACAAGAAAAATAAGCGGCGTTACCGAATCTCCTATAGCCCTTAAGTAACAGGCATAATAATTATAGAAAAAAGTTCCGACAATACCACAGAAGATTACCGAAAGATACGCCCTCATCATCTTCCAGATAGTTTCATCCGAAACCTGTAACAAAAGCCTGATGTAATCCAGGCACAGAAACGCGATAAGATTCAGGATTATTGTAATAACCGCAACGAGAACAAACGACGCCCGTGCGCTTTCCCGAAGCCCCTCCTTATCGCCCTGTCCAAATCGCATAGAAAAGACAACTCCGCTTCCCATGCATAATCCCAAAAGAATAGACGTTAGAAATGTCATCAGCGTAAACGACGAACCTACTGCCGCCAGAGCGTCAGGTCCGATATATCTGCTTACAATCAGAGTATCCGCCACATTGTAACATTGCTGCAGCAGATTTCCTAAGATCATGGGAACAGCAAACTTTAACATTGACCGCATAACGGATCCTTGCGTTAAATCCGCCCCCATATCGTCACCTCCCATATGTAAATTTATGTCTAACAGATCGAAACATAAAATTCTAATAAGGCCGAGAAAACTTTATCACGAACACAAAAATTTTTCAATTTAAAGGGAAAATTTTTCTTGCATTATCTTTGTCATTATGGTATCTTATGCGTGTTGCGAATTTAAGTGACGCCGATGTGGCTCAATTGGCAGAGCAGCTGATTTGTAATCAGCAGGTTATCGGTTCGAGTCCGATCATCGGCTTATATTAAGAGTTATCAAGGCACACTGCCCTGGTAACTCTTTTTTACATTTTGAATCTTACATAAGGAAATGATTAACATGAAATTAAAAGCGCTTAAAGCCGCGTTCCCACATACTATACCTATCTTCGCAGGTTTCTGGTTTCTCGGACTTGCTTACGGCATCTATATGAACGCCTCGGGATTTTCTTTTTTATATCCGATGTTCATGAGCATTCTGATATTTGGAGGCTCACTGGAATTTGTTGCAGTGGAAATGCTTTTATCTCCTTTCGCTCCTGTGTCTGTATTTATAATGGCTCTTCTGATACAGGCGAGACATATATTTTACGGCATATCCATGCTGGATAAATTCAAGGGGATGGGATGGAAAAAATATTATCTGATATTCGGAATGTGTGATGAAACCTTTTCAATTAATTTTACGGCTGAAATTCCAAAGGGAGTAGACAAAGGCTGGTTTATGTTTTTCGTCACTCTTTTAAATCACATTTACTGGTTTTCAGGCTCGACCATAGGCGGTATCATAGGTTCCCTGCTTAAATTCGATACGACAGGAATCAGCTTTATTATGACTTCAATGTTTGTCGTAATATTTCTTGAGCAGTGGCTAAAGGAAAAAACTCATATCTCGTCTCTTATCGGTCTTTTCGCTTCGCTTATCTGCCTCATTTGTTTTGGACCCGATTCATTTTTGATTCCCGCGATGGCAGTAATTATTCTGACCCTTACTTTTTCAAGAAAGAAACTCGAAAAAAAGGAGATCTGACACATGACGCTCACACAGCAGTTTATAACAATAGGTCTTTGCATAGGCGCTACAGTACTTACACGATTTCTTCCGTTCATTATTTTTAACGAAAACAGAAAGACGCCGGAATTTATCCAATACATTGGAAAATTTCTTCCGGCGGCTGTTTTTGGTATGCTTGTAATTTATTCATTAAAAAACGTAAACGTTTTGCAGGGAAGCCATGGCATACCTGAGATCATATCAATAGCAGTTACGATCGCGCTTCACCTGTGGAAACGCCAGATGCTGATATCGATCGCAGGCGGAACCGTTTGCTACATGCTCCTGCTGCATTTTATGATATGAACTGTTCTATAAACTCTTCATTTTCTTTTTTCAGCATAGGCATATTTTTATCTATAAACCAAATCTGCTCCTGACCCGAAGCCTCGCTTTCTTCAAAATCAGCTTTTTTTCTGTAGCAGGCGGTTCCCCGCTTATAATCAGTCGGGTAATTATCAAAATTTATTTTTTCTTTTTCATAAACCATGAACTGAACGCGTCCCGATGAATTTTCCTCTAATTCGCTTTCGGTCAGATAAGTTTTGCCCATTTCATAAATTCCGTTTTCAATACAGCTCTTCTGCTGCTGATGAAGATATTCGTATATTCCCTCCTTTGAAATGTTGAAGCATCTCGCTGAAAAAGCGGCTCCTTTTTCAATAGATGAAACATATCCCTGCATGGCGTTTAATTTAAACGTCTTGTCAAAGTTAGTGCCATTCATGACATACGTTTTAGCCTTTTTCTCAAATATTCTGTTGAACTGAAGCGTTGCCATGCTCGCCGCAAGAGTCGACATCCTCTGAATATCATAATTATATCCTATGATATGTTCATCGTTCTGGGACGGACATACGACAATGGTATAGCTGTATTCTGTAGCGTATCCGAAAACGCAGTCCGAAATATTTTCACAGAGATGTTTTAACGTCTCCTGAATCGAATCTACATACAGCCTGTCAAAGGGTTTCAAAAACTTTTCGATGAATTTCTCATAATTTTCAAGCCTGATCTGTATGATAATAGGCATATTTCTCTTCAAAAAATCAAATGAATCGCTTTCATAATAAGATTCAATAAGTTCTCCAGGGCAATTCATAATATCACCTCGCATAGTCATAAATATTTTATATTTTACATTTTAAACTTAATTTTATATCATAGTAAATGGTAAATGTGAAAAATATGTGGGTAATGCCCGCCTATTCTGAACAAATACTAACATTGCGCCTTTGAGCGCGGGAGGAATTTTTATTATGAAAAAGACAAAAATCATCTGTACCCTTGGTCCTGCTTCTTCAAACGAAGAAGTTCTCACTCAAATGATACAGAACGGAATGAACGTGGCGCGTTTAAATTTTTCACACGGCACCCACGAAGAGCAGAAATTAAAAATTGATCTCGTTAAACGAGTGCGCGAAAAACTCAAACAGCCTATTCCGATTCTTCTCGATACCAAAGGACCTGAATACAGAATCGGCACTTTCGCCGATCATACTATAACCCTTAATGACGGCGATACTTTTACCTTTACAACAGACAAATCCGTTGAGGGGGATAAGACGAGAGTATCCGTCTCTTATGACGGTCTGGCAAAAGATCTCAATATCGGCGATACGATTCTCGTAAACGACGGTCTTCTGAAATTTGAAGTCCGTGAAAAGACAAAGACAGAACTTATCTGTACATGCATTACAGGCGGCCCTCTTTCAGACAGAAAGAGCATGAGCTTTCCTAACGTTGTTCTTAAACAGAAATATCTGAGCGATCAGGACAAATCCGATCTTCTTTTCGGTATCGAAAATAAAGTAGATATTGTCGCTTGTTCTTTCGTATCCTGCGCCCAGGACGTAAAAGACGTAAGAAAATTTCTCGACGAAAACGGCGGTGAAAATATTCTCATAATCGCGAAACTTGAAAACCGTTCCGGAGTCGACAATGCAGAAGAAATCCTCGACTGCTGCAGCGGCCTTATGGTAGCAAGAGGCGATCTCGGAGTAGAAATACCTTATGTAGAACTGCCTTCAATCCAGAAAAATCTTCTTCAGCTCTGCCGGTTAAAGGGCGGCATATCAATTACAGCTACTGAAATGCTTGAATCCATGATATCCAAGCCGCGTCCGACGCGTGCCGAGATATCAGACGTTGCCAACGCAGTATTCGACGGAACGAGCGTTATCATGCTCTCAGGCGAAACAGCAGTCGGAAAATATCCTGCGGAAGCCGTATCAGCGATGTCACAGATCGCGATGCATGCCGAAGAACACATCAATTATGAAAAACGTTTCCATTCGTCAGAGTTTAAATTGAACGGGCTTCAGGACGCCCTTTCTCATTCCACATGCCAGATGGCTATCGACACAGGCGCAAAATGCATTATCGCCTGTACGCGTTCAGGACGCACAGGACGTCTTATTAGCCGTTTTTACGTTCCTACGCCTATCGTCGGCATGACCACAAATCTCCAGTCATACCGACAGCTCGCTTTAAGCTGGAACGTATTTCCGGTGCTTGTCGAAGAGTTCTCTTCTACCGACGTGCTCTTCTACAACGCTCTTAAAATAGCGAGAAAAACAAAATTCGCCAATACAGGCGATACCGTTGTCATCACTGCCGGAAACACAAGCAGCCAGGGCACTACAAACCTTATAAAACTCGACGTTTTGCCGGCTCCGTCAGTCAACCTGCAGTCTCCGCCGGTGTTATAAATGTAATGATACGCCGCAATATGAGCATGAAAGCGGGATTTTTATCCCGCGATATGCAAATATTGCGCGGGATTAAGGAAGTGCGCAGCACGATTCAATCCGTAAAATATCACATCTGTGGCTTTTAGTGCGCACGCCACCTGCTTCTTAAGTAAAACGCCAGCGCCGTTCCCATATAGGCGTGGGTCATCTCTTCATCTCCAAACCTTTCTATAACCTCGTCTATCAGATGCTCTTCATATTTTATAAATTCATCCTCATCAAGATGCTGCTCACCTGTCTGCACTAAATCCTCGGCAAGCATCACATAAAAATGATTCATAAACAGCGCCGGATTTGAACTCACTTTGCCAAGTCTCGTTATTTTTCTAGCTCTGAATCCCGTCTCTTCTTCAAGCTCTCTTAAAGCCGTCGTCTCAGGTTTTTCTCCGGGATCAACTACTCCTCCCGGGAACTCAAGAGTAACTTTTCCTTCTCCGTGACGCCATTGTCTTACGAGTACAAAGTTATTTTCATGAACGGCAACTATAACAACCCAGTCAGGCGCGTCTATTGCCACATATGTTCCTTCCATTCCCGACGCAGCCGTTTCTTTCTGACTGTAAACATCATAAACTGCCGTATGAAGTATTTTTTCCCTGTCTGTTGTTTTCCATTTTAAAAACTCATATTTATCCATTTTTCTCACCGCCAAAAAAATTTCTTAAAAGCCGTATCCCTCCAAAAGCTGCTCCATTAAATCATTCATCTCATCGAGGGTTTTTGACTTCTTTATCTTTTTAAGTATTTTTTCATTATCAAACATAGATCCAAGATACGTCCATATTTCTTTCATCCTGAACATAACCATAGCTTCTCCCTGCAAAAATGAACCGTATCCCTTTTCTATATCATATAAGAATTGACGCAGCTCCTCGGCTGTTATCTTCTTTCCTGTCTCAATTTCCCTGAAAAGTCCGGGATTCGAAATCACGCCCCGTCCTATCATCAGATCAAATATCTTATCAGGACAATATTTTCGCGCCGCCTCATTTAACTCTTTAAGATCTTCCGGCTTATATATATCGCCGTTATATACGACTTTATTTTTACTGTTCTTAAGTGCGTATAAAAAAATCTCCCTGTCGGCTCTTCCCTTATAAAACTGCTTTAGCGTCCTCGGGTGTATTATCAGCTCATCTATCGGATATTTGTTATATATTTCCAGAATTTCATAAAACTCTTCAGGATCTTCTATGCCGACTCTTGTCTTTACTGATATAATTCCCTTTTTTCCTGAATAGACTTTCTCAAGGAAATGATCGAGTTCCTCTTTTCTTCCTAAAAAGCCCGCTCCTCTGCCCTTTGACGATACTGTGCCTGACGGACATCCTATATTTATATTTATCTCGGAGTAACCCAGATCATTCATCACTTTTTCATATCTCAGCAGATCGTCGGCATTATCAGTAAGAATCTGGGGCACGAGATAAAGCCCTGAATTATTTTCGAAAATCAGATCACGCTTTTCCTTGTTGTTCATGTCTCTTTTTATATGAGGAACGATAAACGGCGCGAAATACTTATCGGTATATTCTCCGAAAATCCTGTTATATGCATTTCTAAAGACAAATGTTGTCACGCCCTCTAACGGCGCGAGATAATTTTTCATGTAATTAAACCTTTCCAAACTCTAAAAATGACGGCAGAGACGTAAATCCTGCCGTCATAATTATTCATTTTAAATCTATCAGTCTGTAAAAACAGCTCCTGTTTCCTGTATGACATGCCGCTCCGATCTGTTCTACTTTTGCCAGCA
This sequence comes from uncultured Eubacteriales bacterium, assembly GCA_949286775.1. Taxonomy (GTDB): domain Bacteria; phylum Bacillota; class Clostridia; order Lachnospirales; family Lachnospiraceae; genus Alectryocaccobium. Next base: position 6,255 of record CASEDW010000185.1, read on the forward strand.
GCGTGTCTTTATCGCAGTCGATCCTGAATTCCTTTAAGTGCTGATAATGGCCTGAAGTCGCTCCCTTAATCCAGAGCTCGTCTCGGCTTCTTGAATAATAAGTCATCACCTTTGTTTCAAGAGTTTTCTCGAACGCCTCCTGATTCATATATGCCATCATCAGTACTTCATTATTACAGGCGTCCTGAACTATGCACGGAATAAGGCCGTTATCAAGCAGTTTGAGATCAGACCATGAAATCTTATTTGTTTCTGGCATTATAATGTTCCTTTCGTTGACAATACGTCGGAAATTCTATCGTCATATTTTGTAGCTTCGTCAAGAGCCCGTCCAAAGGCCTTAAATACGGCCTCCGCTATATGATGGCTGTTTGCACCGTCCAGAAGTTTTATATGTATGTTCATTCC
>CASEDW010000186.1 GCA_949286775.1 uncultured Eubacteriales bacterium
AATTTAATATTCTGATTTTATTCAGGCATGTGCAGAAGTACTCAAGTGGCTGAAGAGGTGCCCCTGCTAAGGGTATAGGCCGTTAACGCGGCGCGAGGGTTCAAATCCCTCCTTCTGCGGTAGAAAAAAGACTGTGGTAACACAGTCTTTTTTGTTATTATAAAGTAAAATAGACGTAGTTTTATCAGATTTGCGAAAGTTCGGTATATGAGGAGAAACATAAATGTTGAATATTGCGATTGTAGAGGATTGTGAGTCTGATCTTGAAGCGCTGAATACTGTTTTAAACGAATGTATTGTTGAAACAGGCATTTTTGCGAAAATATATCCGTTTAGCAGCGGAGAGGATTTTCTGAAAAGTTCATATTCCTTGTACGACCTTATATTTATGGATATTGAACTTGGAAGTAAGAACGGCATTGAAACGGCGGCTTATCTTCGCGAAAAAAATATAGAAGTTCCGATAGTTCTTGTAACCAATATGATGCAGTATGCCATATCAGGTTATTCTATTCATGCGCTGGATTATATTCTTAAACCTATAGAAAAGGAAAGTTTTAAAGAAAAGTTTTCAGGATGGATTAAAATTATAAAACAGAAGAAAAAAGAAATTATTTTTACGACCGGAAATGGCTTCAGAAAGGAAAAAATTTCCGATATTTATTATCTTGAAGTGTTTGGACATAATCTGTCTGTCCATACGAAAAAAGACACATTTACGGTCAGAAGTTCTCTGAAAAAGATAGAAGATGAACTTTCAAATTCCGGTTTTGTAAAATGCAATAAGTGTTATCTGGTAAATCTCGATCATGTGACTAATATTAGTGAAAATATGGTAGAAGTTGGCGGAGACTGGCTTACGATAAGCAGACGCGAGAAGAAAAATTTTATAAACGCTTTTACCGGCAAAATTGGCATGTGAATTGTTATTTTTATGGAGTGTAGTTAAATGTTACAAAAATTTTGGTTTGATTTTATAACAGATTTTATGCTGATATTTCCGTCGTTTGTGATCAGTGTTTTTATGGAACGCAGGAAAGAATATTTCCGTCGGTTTATGATTACGCTTGGCGGAGCAATAGCAATTGTTTTGGTTATGGCGGCAAATGGATTGTCTTATAGAGAAGTGTGGTATGTGATGCTTATCCTTCATCTCTACTCATTTCTTGTATTTGAAATCTGTAACAATTTACCGTTTCGCTCGATTCTGTACTGCAAAATATGGAGCACGGCTCTGTATTATTTTGAATTGCAGCTGCCTATCTGTTTTTCGATTATTTTTCCGGGCATAAGTAAAGATATTTTCTTTATCTGCGTGCATATAATCGGGATGTTTATAATTACCGGAATCGGTTTTATCATTTTCAGAAAAGTAAGCAGCAGATCAATTGAACAGGTGAGCTGGTCTGAAATAGTACTGGCACTGGTCATAACAATTTTTGCTGTTATAACAGGACGTTTGTTTTACATTAATTACAGTGAAAGTGATACAAAAAGTATAATGTATCTTTATCAGTTAGTATCAATGCTGTTTGTTCTTCTGACTCTGTATCTGCAATTGTATATTCATATAAATCTGGAAGAAAAAAGAGAAATGCAGTATAGAGAAAATATATGGGAAATGGAAAAGAAATATTTCAGAATCCGTAAAGAAGAGATCGATCTTGTAAATCATAAGTGTCATGACTTAAAACATCAGATAGCGGCATTAAAGTTTGAAAAAGATGAAAAACGTTTTAATGAGATAATAGCTGATCTGCAAAAGGCGGTTATGATATACGATACGTCGATAAAGACTGACAATGTCGCGCTTAAAATGCTTTTGATAGACAAGCAGAATAAATTTAAAGAAGACAAGATAGTTTTTCGATGCGTAGTAGACGGAATCCCGGAAGAAATAATGGATGTGTCGGATTTATATATACTCCTTGGAAACGCGCTTGATAATGCATATGACAGCGTTATAAATCTTGATGAGTCGCGAAGAAAGATCGATCTGTTAATGGTTCGTGACGGCAACTTTATAAGAATCAAGATACAAAATCCATATGACGGAGAAATAAATATGGAAAATAATATACCTGTAAGTACAAAAGGAAAAAATCACGGATACGGATTTCATAGTATGAAAAAGATTTTGTCAAAATACCGGGGGAATTTTGTTGTAGAAACTGATAATAATATATTTAGCATAAAGATATTGATTCCATATGCGAAACCGATTGTGCAATAAATACAACCGAACGTGCCAAAGTTATTGAAGTGCTGTGAAAAATGTCATATGGTTAGAATAATTTAAGGCCTTAAAAATACGAAAAGGGAGTCTAACCAAATGAAAAGAAAAATTGTGACTATAGCAGTGGCAGCAGTTTTGGCAGGTAGTCTTGCAGCGTGCGGAACGCCTCAGTCTGCGGATACACCGTCAGATACAACTTCGGTTTCAAACGCGCAGACAGAATCGGTTTCTTCAACGGATTCTAAAGATGGATCTGGAGAAACGGAAACCGCATCATCATCGGAAGAGAAGCAGGATGAAACTGCATCTGATTCATTTGTAAAACCTGCATATGCTCAGACTGAAAACGGATGGCTTTATGGCTGTCAGGAAGACAGCACATATATGTTTAAAGGCATTCAATATGGTGTTGTGACAGAGAGATTTATGCCGGCTCAAAAACCGGAAGCATGGCAGGGAATTAAAGCTGCGCTTGCCTATGGAGAAACTGCTCCTAATACAAGCACATCAGTCAGTGTATCGTCATTTGTTGATAATGCAAGTTCCGATATGGTGCAGAATGAGCAGTGTCTTTACCTGAATGTATGGACTCAGTCGCTTGAAAATTCATCAAAGAAGCCGGTTATAGTTTTCCTTCATGGCGGCGGATTCGCTACGGGAGCTTCAAATGAACTCGCGTGTTATGATGGAAAGAACATAAGCGAGTACGGCGATGTTGTTTATGTAAACCTCAACCACAGGTTGAATTATCTTGGATATACTGATCTTTCGGCATATGGTGATGAATACGCCGCTTCAGGCGACGTCGGTATGATGGATATTGAACTCGCGCTGCAGTGGGTTCAGGACAATATTGAATATTTTGGCGGAGATCCTTCTAATGTAACTATAGTAGGTCAGTCAGGCGGCGGTTCAAAGGTAGCGCTTCTTTTGCAGAGTCCGTCAGCCCAGGATCTGTTTTCAAAAGCTGTTATCTTAAGCGGTACCGGATTAAATTCCGCAGATGTAACTTTTGGCATTCCGTCAGAACAGTCTCAGGAAGCAGGAAAACAGCTTGTTGAAAACTGCAAAAAAACCTATGGAATAGAGGATGATC
>CASEDW010000187.1 GCA_949286775.1 uncultured Eubacteriales bacterium
ACTCCCGCAATCCTACACAATATTCGCATATCGTGGGATTAATATCCCACTTTCATGCTCATATTGTGGCGGGTCTCAAGGTCTTTCGCCCACTTATAAGCAAGCTCATGTGGGCTTAGACCTTTTGACCCTGGTATCATTATATAATTTCGCCCAAACAGGAGAATCCGTTATGGAACATGTTTTTAACAAAACAGAATTCTTTGATACGATAAACAGAATTCTCGAATTCGGCGCCGAGGAAAAAGAACTCACCGGCTCGATAAGGGAAACGGAAATAGAAATAGACGCCATCCAAAGCAAAATAGACGCCATCAAAGACGAGCTTATTAAATCTCTGATAATGCTTCCGTCTTCCAAGGCAAAAAGAAAAGCGAATATAGAGAAATATCAGAAACAGATAGAAGAAAAGAGAGCTTTTATCGCTGAGGTAAAGGAGCTGATCAAGGATCTTAACCTGAGATGTTTTAACAGCGAGGAGATGCCGTCTGTTTTTCTCGGCACGTTTCCCCAGGGCGCTCACGGCGAGGAGATGCCGCTGGAATGGGACGTGCTGCTGTGCGATCACAATTACGTCCATCTCGTTACAAAACATGTTATTAAACAGATGAGATATGCCGACGAGCTCGTTGATACTCCATGGAAAGACAGCGCCATAAGACGCTGGCTCAATACCGAGTTCTATGAAAATGCGTTTAATGACGATGAAAAAGCTATCATCATTGAAAAGGAGCTTGCAAATCCCGGGTGTCCGGCGTACAAGACGCCGCCAAGTGAAAATACCCGCGATAAAGTATTTCTTCCGTCCATAAGCGAAGTTAAAAGCTACAGCAAATATGACGTTGACAGAATAGCTACGCCGACCGAATACGCGAAAAACAACGGCCTTTTTGTGGATGAAGAGACAGGCGGCAGTTACTGGTGGCTTCGAAACAACGGGGGAAATATGTATAACGCCTCGATTGTAAATTTCAAGGGTTACGTATTTGAATACGGATTTTATATTGTAGATGACAGATATGGCGTGCGTCCTAATATCTGGATCAGAAAAATGCCTTAAAGACAGACGTTGTCATACGATCACTATTGTGAAAACATAATGTGTCCGTGCGGCAGCGTCTGTTTTTGGCTCAATTCAAGTAATTTGTTGAAAAAATATTAAATAGTTGTATCATATTATTGAAAGCAAACGTTTAATGAAAAGGGATGTGTCGTCCCAAAAAGAAGCTTTTATCGGCAGCTATCTGCATAGATATTAAATGTAATTTCGTTAATCGTTTAAAAAATCTTGTAATATTTGCGATAAACTGTTATTTTATAATTAATATATAATTAATTTTTGTATTTTTGATGCAAAAAAAGGAGGGTAAAAATGTCACTTGTAACAACAAAAGAGATGTTTGCCAAAGCTTATAACGGCGGATACGCTGTTGGAGCTTTCAACGTAAACAATATGGAGATCGTTCAGGGAATCACAGAAGCAGCCGGAGAACTTAAAAGCCCGGTTATCCTTCAGGTTTCAAAAGGCGCTCGCGCATATGCTAACCACACATATCTTGTAAAACTTGTTGAAGCAGCTGTTATTGAGAATCCTGATATTCCGATCGCTCTTCACCTTGACCACGGCGACAGCTTTGAAATCTGCAAATCATGTATCGACGGCGGATTTACATCTGTTATGATCGACGCTTCTTCAAAATCATTTGAAGAAAACATCGCTCTTACAAAACAGGTTGTAGAGTATGCTCATGACCATGGCGTTGTTGTAGAAGCTGAGCTTGGAACACTTGCCGGAGTTGAAGATGAAGTTGCTGTTGAGCATGGACAGGAAAGCTATACACGTCCTGAAGAAGTTGAAGAGTTTGTATCAAGAACAGGATGCGATTCACTTGCTATCGCAATCGGTACATCACACGGAGCATACAAATTCAAAGCTTCACAGTGCACAAGAAACGAAAAAGGAATCCTTGTTCCGCCTCCACTTCGTTTCGACGTTCTTGAAGAGTGCATCAAGAGACTTCCAGGCTTCCCGATCGTTCTTCACGGATCATCATCAGTTCCTCAGGATTTCGTAGCGATGATCAACCAGTACGGCGGAAATATGCCGGACGCTATCGGTATTCCTGAAGAAGAGCTTCGTCATGCAGCTGAGCTTGCTGTATGCAAGATCAACATCGATTCAGATATCCGTCTTGCCATGACAGCTACAATTCGTAAATATATGGCAGAGCATCCTGATCACTTTGATCCTCGTCAGTATCTTAAACCTGCACGTCAGGCTGTTAAAGAGATGGTTGCTCACAAGATTCAGAATGTTCTTGGA
>CASEDW010000188.1 GCA_949286775.1 uncultured Eubacteriales bacterium
ACGCTTAAAAAGCCGGAACTTCTGCTTCTTGATGAGCATACGGCGGCGCTCGACCCTAAGACGGCGGCAAAGGTTCTTGAGATAACGGAAAATATCATAAAAGAACATAATCTTACGACTCTGATGATTACTCACAATATGAAAGACGCGATACGTCTTGGAAACAGACTTATTATGATGCATAACGGAAATATTATTTTCGACGTCGAGGGCGAAGAGAAAAAGAATCTCAAGGTTTCGCAGCTGCTTGAAAAATTCGAGCAGGCGGCGGGCGAAGAATTCGCGAACGACAGGATGCTGTTGAGCTGAGGAATAAGCAGTTATAGTAAAATATTTGCAGGCACAGTTTTTGGGTTTTGGTGTTGATAATCATTATAAATCCGGAAGCTATGCCTGTTTTTTTACCATATTAAAGCAATAAACAGCTCTGAAATATTGACTAAAAAAGTTAGGCGTGGTAGCCTATATTTCATAATTATTGTATAAAACGAAAATGTCAAAAGGTGGAAAAAAGTATGAAAAAACTTATGCTTGGCAACGAAGCCGTTGCCAGAGGCTTATATGAAGCAGGATGCAGCTTTGTATCCAGTTATCCGGGAACGCCGTCTACCGAGATATCAGAAGCGGCGGCGAAATATCCGGAAATATACGCGGAGTGGGCTCCGAATGAAAAAGTAGCCATGGAAGCCGCTTTCGGCGCGTCTTTTGCCGGCAAGAGAAGTTTCTGCGGAATGAAGCATGTAGGAATGAATGTTGCCGCAGATCCTCTGTTCACGATAGGATATACGGGAGTAAACGGAGGAATGATCATAGGAGTTGCCGACGATCCGGGTATGCACAGCTCTCAGAATGAACAGGATTCGAGACATTACGCTATAGCGGCCAAGATTCCGATGATTGAGCCTTCAGATTCTGAAGAGGCTCTTGAATTTACGAAACTCGCATATGAAATTTCTGAAGAGTTTGATACTCCGGTCATCATGAAAATGGTCACAAGAGTAGCTCATTCCCAGAGCCTCGTTGAAACGGCTGACAGGGTTATGCCGTCTGTGAAACCGTATGAAAAAAATATTCAGAAATATGTAATGATGCCGGGAAACGCGATAAAACGTCATCCGATGGTAGAAGCGCGCACAAAAGCCCTCACTGAGTACGCGGAAGTTTCGCCTCTTAACAGAGTGGAGGGCGGAAAAGATACGTCGATCGGTATTATCACTTCTTCGACAAGCTACCAGTATGTAAAAGAGGCGGCAGGAGATAAATATCCGGTGCTCAAGCTTGGACTTGTAAATCCTCTTCCTGTAGATATGATCAGAAAATTTGCTGCGGCTGTTGAAAAAGTGATCGTAGTTGAAGAGCTTGACTCTATCATCGAAACGCACTGCAAAAATATCGGCGTAGACGTACAGGGAAAAGAGCTTTTCGGATGCTGCGGAGAGTTCAGCCAGAATTATATCGCGCAAAAACTCGGAATGGTCGTAGAAGAAGGCCCGGCTCTTGATGAAAATATTCCGGTTCGTCCGCCAATCATGTGCGCCGGATGTCCTCACAGAGGTATCTTCTATACATTAAAGAAAAATAAAGTTACGGTGTTTGGCGATATAGGATGCTATACCCTTGGAGCGGTAGCGCCTCTTAACGCCATTGACTATTCTATCTGCATGGGCGCTTCAGTATCGGGCATTCACGGATTTAACAAAGTTAATGAAGGAGCGTCAGACAATAAAACTGTTGCCGTTATCGGTGATTCCACCTTCATACATTCAGGCGTTACAGGACTTATCAATATAGCTTATAACGAATCAAATTCAACGGTTATAATCCTCGACAATTCCATCACAGGAATGACAGGACATCAGCAGAATCCGACGACAGGATTTAATCTTAAAGGCGATCCGTGTACAAAGATCGATCTTGAAACACTCTGCAGAGCTGTCGGCATAAACAGAGTGAGAGTTGTCGATCCGTATAATCTCAAAGAGTGCGACGACGTCCTCAAAGAAGAACTTGAGGCGGCGGAACCTTCCGTGATCATTTCGAGACGTCCATGCGCGCTGCTTAAATATGTAAAACATCCGGGACCTATCAGCAGCGATAAGGATAAATGCGTCGGATGTAAAGCATGTATGCAGATCGGATGCCCCGCGATAAGCATAGTTGACAAAAAAGCGGTTATTGACAATACGCTTTGTACGGGATGCGGCGTCTGCGAACAGATGTGTAAAGTAGGAGCGCTTGGCAAATAATCAGGAGGGAAAATAATGGCTACAAAAAATATAATGATCGTCGGAGTCGGCGGACAGGGAACTCTTCTAGCGAGCAAACTCTTGGGAAAAATGCTCATTACGAAGGGTTATGATGTAAAGGTAAGCGAAGTACACGGAATGAGTCAGCGAGGCGGAAATGTCGTAACTTATGTAAGATACGGCGAGCACGTTTACTCACCTATCATAGATAAAGGCGAGGCGGATATTATTCTTTCTTTTGAGCTTCTTGAAGCTGCCCGCTGGACGCAGTATCTGAAAAAAGACGGAATTATAATAACAAATTCACAGCAGATAAATCCGATGCCTGTCATAACGGGAGCGATGGAATATCCGGAAGATCTCGTCGGAAAGATGAAGGCAAAAGGAATAAATATAGACGCGTTCGACGCGCTTTCGCTTGCGGAGGAAGCAGGTTCTTCAAAAGCCGTAAATCTTGTTTTAATGGGAAAAATATCAAAATCATTTGACTTTACAGAAGAAGCATGGATGGAGGCGATAGAGCAAAGCGTTCCTGAGAAATTCATCGAAATGAATAAAAAGGCATTTCATCTCGGAAGAAACGCATAATCGGGAGATTTTGCACCGATATAAATATATTAAGCAGGGAGAAAAAACTGATGGGCAATTATTATCAGGAAGAAATTGAATGCGCCGACAGAGCGCAAATTCGCGCGTGGCAGGACGAACGTCTCGTGGAGCAGGTAAAATATGTCTGGGAGCATGTTCCTTACTATCGAAAAAAAATGGAAGAAAAGGGAGTTACGCCTGAGGATGTTAAAAGTGTTGACGATCTGCATAAACTTCCGTTTTTGAGCAAAGAAGACTTAAGAGAGGCGTATCCGTACGGACTTTTGGGTGCGCCAAAAAAGGATATCGTACGCATCCAGTCGACGTCAGGAACGACAGGAAGACGCGTCATCGCGTTTTATACGCAAAACGATCTTGATATCTGGGACGAGTGCTGCGCCAGAGCTATCATGGCGGCAGGAGGAACAAATGAAGACGTTGTTCAGGTAAGCTATGGCTACGGATTGTTCACCGGCGGACCGGGTCTTAACGGAGGAAGTCATAAGGTTGGTTCGATGACGCTGCCGATGTCTTCGGGAAATACTGACAGACAGCTTCAGTTTATGGTGGATCTCGGTTCGACAATCCTTTGCTGTACTCCTTCATATGCTTCCTATCTTGGCGAATGCGTAGAGGAAAGAGGATTAAAGGACAAGATCAAACTTAAAGCCGGTATTTTCGGAGCCGAAGCCTGGAGCGAAGAAATGCGTCAGGATATCCAGAACAAACTCGGAATAAAGGCATATGATATCTACGGACTTACAGAGATTACAGGCCCGGGCGTTTCCTTTGAATGCGAAGAGCAGAGG
>CASEDW010000189.1 GCA_949286775.1 uncultured Eubacteriales bacterium
AAGGATGAAGGTCTGATATAAACCGGTTAAAAGATCATCCATTATTTTCTCCCCTCTATTACAAGAATAAGGGTCAAATAATTTTGACCCTTATTACAGTTTAAAATGAATATTAAATTATTTCAAGTAAAAGTTACTCGGCAACGATATATTTATCGAGAATTGCCTGGATTGAACCGTCTTCTGTGAATTTCGCGAGAGCGGCGTTGATCTTGTCAAGAAGATCAGTGTTCTCTTTAGCTACAGCGATGGCGTAATCTTCCACTGCATACTCCGTTTCGAGGATCTTAAGTCCTTCGTTCGCATCAACAAAAGCGATTGCCGGCTGCTGGTCGATTACTACACAGTCAACTTTTCCCTGCTGAAGAGCCTGAACTGCTGTTGCTCCGTTTGTATATGCTATAACAGCATCATTGCCATACTGATCCATGCAATACTGAGCTCCTGTAGTTCCTTCCTGTGTTCCGATAAGTTTTCCTTCAAGGTCATCTACGCTGGCGATATCAGAGTCTTCCGGAACAATGATTACCTGAACTCCTGTAGCATAAGAATCTGAGAAGTTTACGTTTTCAAGACGGTCAGGATCAACTGTCATTCCTGCCATGCCGATATCAATTTTTCCTGTCTGCACAGAAGTAACGATGGATGAGAAATCCATATCGATAATTTCAAGCTCCATGCCAAGTTCATCGGCGATAAGAGCTGCGATCTCAGGATCGATACCTACGATTGTATCGCCGTCATAATACTCGTACGGAGGGAATGCGGCGTTTGTTCCCATAGTAAGGATGCCGTCGTCGTCAGCTGATGCTTCCTGCTCTGTTGAAGCTTCTGCTGAACCTTCTTCTGTATTGTTTTCTGTTTCAGCGGCTGATTTGTCTGCCGCTGCGTCATCAGATGCTCCGCAGGCTGTCATTGAAAATGCGAATGCTGAACAAAGCGCGATTGCAACTAATTTCTTTTTCATGATAATTATCCTCTTTTCCTCATAATCAAAAATTCAAATCTGAGTATATACATTTATGCAAAAAAATGCAAGATAAAATTAATAAAATGAGTCAAGGGACAAATGGACACAAATCGGATGCTTGCATACAAAAAAGCCATGCGGCTTCACGAAAAATGAAACGCATGACTTTTTAACATTAATCAATAATATGGGAAAAGTTTAAGTCTGTTGTCTCCTGAACGGTCAGGTTTTCCAAGAGTTACTTTTCCTGTCGCAGCCCACTCAGCGCCGCGCACCAATAGTCCAAGGAAATTAAATCTGTCAAGAGCTTCCCAATGACCGATAGTCGTAACAAATACACGGCCTTTTCCGTACTCGTTTGTCCACATAACAGGAGTATACTGATTAACTCCCGGAAGGTTCTCAAGTTTTCCGTCAGGAATTACAACAGGATGATGTTTTGGAGGCCATCCCGGAACTTTGTAGTTCTCAATATCATCAAAAATAGAGCAGAGAACATGCATCTTTGCTTCCGGATGAACAATAACCTGTGTAAAGAGATCGTCAAATACGTTCATCCACTTTTTGTCGATACCCACTGTGATAGGATGATCAGGATCAGTAACTTCAACAAAGTGGTCGTCCTTCGGACATCTTCTGCATCCCTTGCCCATATCGCAGTATCCGCCAAGAAGTTTTCTCCACTCATCCGGCCAGTCGGAATCTACCCATACTGATGAATGATAGAAAACGATACCTTTTCCGTTAGCGACAAAATCATAGATGGCGGACTCAGTCTTTTCGCCGAAACGTCTCGCGTGTTCCGTTGGGAACAGTTTTCCGTCATAGTCGATAAAGATGAGATCATAGGGTTCAAAAAAATCAGGTCCGCAATTTCTGATTTCTTCGGTGATGGATACTTCGAATCTTCCTGTCGCCTCAAGAAGTTCCGCAAGTTTTCCAATGATTTTTCTTCCCTGATGTTCAACGGTGATCAAACCGCCGACAAGCAAAACTTTTATTTTGTCCATTTTGTCACCTCTTGTTCGTTTTTTTCTTTATATTATACAACATTTTCACAAAAATTTCACCAACTAAATTTCCGCTTCCAAACTGCAATGTTCAAAAAAGACTGCCATATTTAAATGACAGCCTTTTAAACAACTCAATATTTATAAAACAGTTTTACTCTTCTGTATCGACATCAATAGGATGATCGTCCAGTGAAAAGATAACCCACTCGGCAATATTTGTAGCATGATCGCCGATACGCTCAAGATATTTGTTGACCATCAGCAGATCCGCCGCGTGCTCCGCGTAATCTCTGTTTGACTGGATTACTTCGATAAGATCTGATTTTACTTTTACAAAAAGTGAGTCTACAACATCGTCGCGTTTGATTACTTCACGCGCTTTTTCCATATCTTTCTCAACATAAGCTTCCAGCGCCTGTATAAGCATTACCACAGTTTCAGAAGCCATTCTCTTTATATGGTCTTCATTCATTCTGTATGGGCTGTCAGCCATCATAACAGTAAGCTCGGCTATATCAGCCGCCTGGTCGCCGATACGTTCCATATCAGTAACCATTTTAAGAGCCGCCGTTATGTTTCTAAGGTCTTTAGCCACAGGCTGCTGCTGGATCAAAAGCTGAAAACAAATATTTTCAATTCTTTTCTGCTCCTGATTGATGAATTCGTCATCTTTCATTATTCTTTTTGCTTTTTCGACATCCTGACTGAAAAACGCTGAAACAGTGCTCTGGATCGCGTTTTCGATCATGTTGCCCATATTAATCATTTCATTGCTGAGCTGGCGTAACTGCTCGTCAAATTTAACTCTCATTTTTCCTCTTTCCTCCGAATCAGCCAAATCTTCCTGTTATATAATCTTCAGTACGTTTATCCTGCGGATAAGAGAATATCTGCTTCGTTGTACCGTATTCTACAAGCTCTCCAAGAAGGAAGAACGCCGTGTAGTCAGCCACACGGGATGCCTGCTGCATATTGTGAGTAACGATAACTACAGTGTATTTTTTCTTTAATTCTTCCATCAGGTCTTCGATCTTAGATGTAGAAATAGGGTCAAGGGCGCTGGTAGGCTCGTCCATCAGAAGAACTTCCGGCTGAACCGCCAAAGCTCTCGCGATACAAAGTCTCTGCTGCTGTCCTCCTGAAAGTCCGAGGGCTGATTTTTTCAGACGGTCTTTTACCTCGTCAAAAATAGCCGCGCCTTTAAGACTTTCTTCAACAATCACATCAAGTGTCTTTTTATCTTTAATGCCGTGTACCCTCGGTCCGTAAGCGACATTGTCATAAATGCTCATCGGGAACGGGTTCGGCTGCTGGAATACCATACCTACTTTTTTTCTTAAAATAGTAGTATCTACTCCCGGCTCATAAATATCCTCGTTGTCAAGATAAACTTTCCCTTCGATTTTTACGTTGTCAACAAGGTCGTTCATTCTGTTAAGGGTCTTTAAGAATGTAGACTTACCGCATCCTGAAGGTCCGATAAACGCCGTTATCGCGTTTTCCTCAATATCCATATTTATGCCCTTCAACGCGTGATTTTCTCCATAGTACAGATGCAGATCATGCACACTGATTTTTTTATTTTCTATCATATTACTTTTTCCTCGTCAAATCAAATTTTGCTGCCAGACGTTTTGTTCCGAAATTAATAAGAAGTACCAAAATCAAAAGAACTACAGCGATTCCGAACGCCGTTTCAAAGTCACCTTCACTTGTAGCCGAAAGGTAGAGCTGATTAGTCAGCGTACCGCCCGACTGGAAGATCTTCTCAAAGATTCCGAAGAATGACTTAGGCAGCAGTTTCGCGCTTCCCGCTGTGAACAGAAGCGCAGCAGATTCACCTACTATACGCCCTATCGCAAGTATGATACCTGTGATAATTCCCGGCATAGCCGATGGCAGTAAAATTGTTCTTATCGTATGCCACTTGCCGGCACCGAGTCCTACAGCTCCATGTCTGTAGCTGTCCGGTACTGTTTTAAGAGCTTCCTGAGTATTTCTTGTAACAAGCGGAAGCACCATAAGAACAAGTGTCAATGAACCTGTCAAAATTGAATAGCCGAGTCCCAGCGTCTGTCCGAAGAACATCATACCGAACAGACCAAAGATAATAGAAGGGATACCCGAAAGTGTTTCAGTCGCGAATTCGATGGCAGATACAAGTTTGCCCGGTTTCGCGTATTCATTAAGATATATGGCCGCTCCGACGCCTACAGGAGTTACTATAAGCATCGTTATGATTACGATCATAAGCGTATTTACAATATTGCCGGCAATACCGACAGTTCCCTGAAGAACTGACGTTACCGTTGTAAGGAATTCCCAGTTGACCTGACCGATTCCGCGGACTACGACATAGATAATGATTCCTGCCAGAAGGACAACGGTGAGCGCAGCGCAGAAATAAATCAGAAAATATAGACATTTGTCTTTCGGTCTTTTTACTTTGGCCTTTATAGATGTATTCTGTAAATTAGTCATTTTCCACTGCCCTCTTTCTCATTCTCTGCAAAACAAGATTAATGATCATTATAAATACAAACAGTACGAGTCCTACAGTGAAAAGAACTTCTCTGTGAAGTCCTTCCGCGTAACTCATCTCGCTTACGAGCTGTGTCGTCAAAAATCTTACCGAATTGAAAGGAAGCGGAAGATTTACCGATCCTCCGGCAACCATGTTAATAGCCATGGCCTCTCCTAAAGCTCGTCCTATACCAAGGACAACGCCTGTTAAGATTCCCGATTTAGCGGCAGGTATAACTACTTTAAATATAGTCTGCATCTTGCTCGCTCCGAGGGCAAGAGAAGCACCGCGTAAGTTATTTGAAACCGCTTTAATAGAGGATACGCTCACGTTTACTACTGTCGGAAGGATCATTATCGCAAGAACAATAATTGCAGACAGCATATTAGAGCCACCGGTGAACTGATGCGTTTCCGACCCGGCAAATATTATTTTCTCCAGTTTATACATCAGCGGGTTCAGAATCATCATTCCCAGAAGTCCGTATATAACCGAAGGTATTGCCGCAAGAAGTTCGACCGCCGGCTGCACTATAGCAGCAAGTTTTTTATTTGCGATATCAGTAAGGAAAACAGCCGTAAGAAGCGCTATCGGAACACCGATCGCGACGCTAAGAGCCGTTCCCACAATGGATGAAAGAATTATATATAAAATACCGTACGAAGGGTTTTCAGCCGTTGGCTGCCATACTGTTCCAAACAGCAGTTCAGGCACCCCGACTTTTGCTAACGCCGGGGTACCTTCTGCGATCATGTATATTGTTATGGAACAGACTGCAATGATTGCAATTACAGCGCATATTCTTACAATATTTTTCGCCGTAATTTCAACGGGATTTCTCTTTGCTTTTCTGTTCATAATTAATTAGCCTCCAGATCAGTTAGGAAGGATAAGACCGATTGCTGTGATTACTTCCTGTCCTGCTTCAGACTCAATATAATTGAACCATTCCTGAACAAGTTCGTTCTGTTCTGAAATTTCACCCATAGTTCCCATTACGAACGGACGTGATAATGTGTAGTCGCCTGAGATGATGTTTTCTTCTGTCGCGTCAACACCGTCTAATTTCATGCTTGTAACTGTGTCGTCAACAACGTCTAATGAAACATATCCGATAGCGCCAGGTGTAGAAGCTACTTTAGCAAGAACGCCGCCTGTTGAGTCAAGCTCCTGAGCGTATGCGCAAGCGTCTTCAATTCCAAGAATCTCTTCAAAAGCTCCTCTTGTTCCTGATCCTGCCTCACGGCCGATAACTACGATAGCTTCATCTTTTCCGCCAAGCTCACTCCAGTTTTTAACTTCGCCTGTGTAGATCTGTTTAAGCTGATCTGTTGTAAGATCTGTTACTGTATTTTCTTTATCTGTGATAAGCGCGATACCGTCGATAGCTACGATATTTTCAACAACGCCTTCTTCTTTCTCGCTGTCTTCAAGGGCACGTGATGAGTTTCCTATATCAACGCTTCCCTGAATAAGAGATTCGATTCCGGCACTTGATCCTGTGTACTCAGAAGTAACTGTTATATCAGGATACTCAGCCATAAAGCTTTCTTTCATCGCCTCG
>CASEDW010000190.1 GCA_949286775.1 uncultured Eubacteriales bacterium
TCGTCGCCTTCTCCAAATTCTACTTTTACGTTGATAACGCTATCTGGTGATTTGTGGGACAAAAGTACTACCGTCTCCACATGCACCGTATTCGGGAACATGTCCACACACTTTACGCACTCAACCTTATAGCCGCCCTGCAGCAGCGTCTCAAGATCTCTCGCGAGGCTTGTGGGTTTGCAGGAAATGTAGACTATTCTTTCGGCATTGTAATTTATGATCTTTTCAAGCGCCTTAGGATGGATTCCCTCCCGCGGCGGGTCGAGCACAAGATAGTCCGGAATTTCTTTTATCTCATCGAGCATTTTGAGTACATCGCCTGCCAGAAACGTGCAGTTGTCAAGTCCGTTTAAAGCAGCGTTTTCTTTCGCCGCTTCAACTGCTTCTTCAACTATTTCGACTCCAATTACTTTTCCGGCTTCCGGCGCCAGTATCTGTCCTATCGTTCCAGTTCCGCTGTAAAGATCAAAAACCGTCGCGTTATCAATTTTACCTATAAACTCTCTTGCAACACTGTACAGAACTTCCGCGCCAAGTGTATTTGTCTGAAAAAATGAAAATGGACTGATCTTGAATTTCAATCCGAGCAATTCTTCGTAAAAATAATCCTGCCCGTATAAGATTTCCGTCTTTTCGCTTCTGACAACATCCGCGACAGAATCATTCGTCATATGAAGAACTCCGACGACGCTGCCCTCTAATGGAAGCGCGCAAATCCTGTCTTTAAGTTCTGTAAAATCATGTTCTTCCTGCGACGTTGTAACTATCGCCGCCATTATCTCGCCTGTTGAAACTGCCCTTCTAATAAGAAGATTCCTTAAGAATCCGATATGCGACATCTTGTGATAATAATCGAACCCTTTCTGCGTACAATATTCAAGAACGCATCTGACTATTTTATTTATATCATCATGCACGATCGCGCAGTCTGTGGCATTTAGTATATCAAAATTGCTTCCTTTTTTATGAAGTCCCAGAGTAAGAGGGCCATCTTTTACCTCGTCTCCAAATGTATATTCCATTTTATTTCTGTAGCAGTCCTGAACCGGACTTTTTTCTATTCCGGCAAATAAATTTTCTGCCTGTTCATTCGTATATTTTCCATACCCTGTCAGAACCGGAACAAGAAGCTTCTTCACCTGCTCAAGCTTCATTTTCACCTGTTCATCATAATACATTGTCTGATACATGCATCCGCCGCATTCAGGAAAAATGCTGCATTTTCTTTCGCATGACTCGAGCGATGATTTTTCCAACACCTCAAGAAGTCGGCCTTCTCCATGATCTTTTCTTTTTTTCGTAAGTCTGAATGATATCTTCTGACCCGGGACAGTATTTTTCACTGTCACCGGAAATCCCTCTACTGTCAGATGTCCTTTATTTGGAAAAGCGACGTATTCTACCGTCCCCTGATAAATCTCTCCTTTTTTCATCTATTTCTCCTTTCGATGCCTTTTTCTTCTATAATATAGTAATATTTTCAGTCTATTTAAAAAATCAAGCTTCAACACAAAGTGCTGAAGCTTGAAATCATTGAATTATTCTTCTGTTTTTTCCTCTTTTGTTTCGTCGTCAATGTCTTCGTCGTCTTCTTCGTATTCGTCTTCATCTTCAAAATAATCATCAAAATCATCTTCAAGATCTTCGATATAATCCGGAGTAAAATATCTATATACCGCATAAGCAATACCGGCAATTACAGTTAATGCTCCGATTACTGCAAGAAATTTCACCAAAAAACTACACGACTTTCTATCATTATTATCCACGGCACGCATCCTCCTACTGTATGTTGTATTATACAACATTATAGCATAATTTCATTAATAAACAAGCGCCGCTTTTTTCTTTTATGCGAATCTTCCGCGATTCTTAAGCGTCATCTGCTGCTATCCGGCCGCCTGTCCTGTGGGACAGTTTTATTTCAATGTCCAAAAATCAGTTTTTTTTCTTGTTTTATCTATCGACAAACAAAAATGCTTTACATATAATTACTCTTAACAAATTGGAAATTGGTTTTATTTATTATTGGAGGGAAAATTCAAATGATAATTGCTGAGAAAGTTAAAGAAAAAGGTCTCGAGCTTATTGTCAACAAAGCTCTTAACATGCTCGAAAAAGACCCTGAAAACAACCCTGCTAAGATCATGGATATCATCGACAAATGGGCTCCGGACGGCTGGTATTCTTCACAGAGAAAACTCATCCGTGAAGCCATCGACGAAAAAGGCGCTTGGTATCAGCTCATCCAGGCTATCTATGCTCTTGATCCGGGCGTACGTAAAGCATTCTTCCAGAACTTCATGGTAAATGCTTCTCTTAAAGGAAGTAAAAAACAGGACATCGCAGCTCAGAAATATGACTGCAACATCCCATGGGCAGTTCTTCTTGACCCTACTTCTGCTTGTAACCTTAAATGTACAGGTTGCTGGGCAGCTCAGTACGGATATAAAAATAACCTCTCACTTGAGGATATCGATTCAATAATCAGACAGGCTAACGAACTCGGATGCTATATGTTCATCTACACAGGCGGAGAACCTCTCGTTCGTAAAAAAGATCTTATCAAGATCTGCGAGATGCATCCTGACTGCGCATTCCTTTCATTTACAAACGGTACTCTTATCGATGAAGAGTTCTGCCAGGATATGCTTCGCGTAAAGAACTTCGTTCCTGCTATCTCTCTTGAAGGATTCGAAGAAGCAAACGACAGCCGCCGCGGACAGGGCGTATACGAGAAAGTTATGCATGCATGCGAACTTCTTAAAGCTCACAAACTTCCGTTCGGACATTCAATCTGCTACACAAGCAGAAACTATAAAGATGTTACAAGCGAAGAGTTCATCGACCAGATCATCGCTAACGGTGCTCTCTTCTCATGGTACTTCCACTACATGCCGGTTGGAAACGGAGCTTCTCCTGAACTTCTTCTCAGCCCTGAGCAGAGAACAGAAGTACTTTACAAACTCCGTGAACTCAGAGGCAAAAAACCTCTCTTCACAATGGACTTCCAGAACGACGGACAGTACGTTGGCGGATGTATCGCAGGCGGACGCCGTTACCTTCATATTAACGCTAAAGGCGCTGTTGAACCATGCGTATTCATCCATTACTCAAACGCTAACATTCATGATATGTCGCTTCTTGACTGCTTAAGAAGCCCGTTATTCCAGGCATACCATGACAACCAGCCGTTCAACCACAACATGCTTCGTCCATGTCCGATGCTTGAAAATCCTGACGAGATCGTAAGACTTGTTAAGGAGACAGGCGCTGTAAATACTGACTATGAAAGTCCTGAAGATGTTGAGGATCTTGTCGCTAAGACAAAACCATACGCTGAAAACTGGAAACCTGTAGCTGATGAGCTTTGGTCAAAACTTGAGCGTGAGCAGGACGTTGAATACTGCAAACAGAAAGATCAGGAAAAAGCTGAAAGAGCCGCAAGAAAAGCTGCTGAAGCTAAATAATCTGACATGAAGTTTATTTATCCTGCCGTAGTAAGGAAAACTGAAGATAACAATTACTACGCGTTCATGCCTGATCTTGCCTGCTGTGAAGCATTCGGCGATTCAATCGACGACGTTATGGATAACATAAACGAGGCGGCATATAATTGGATAGAAACTGAACTCGAAGACGATGACGGTCAGCTTCCTCCGATTTCTGACGCGTCTGATATAGATATCCTTCCGGGCGATATCATCAGAAACGTATGCGTTACAATGCGTTTTCACGTAGGCTGGGACGAATAATATTTTAAATAAAAACTCTATGTAAATGACAACATCATCTGCATAGAGTTTTTTATTTCAATAATCCAATTGAAACAATCATGTTTATAAAATATAATAAACAGATCAACATATTTTAATGAGGGGAACTAAACAAAAATGAACAAAGAAGAAAAGAATCCATCTGTAAGTGTCGATAACATTTACAAGCTGAATGGCAGAGTGCCTCTTTCAAAGGCTATCCCATTCGGTCTGCAGCATGTTCTCGCGATGTTTGTGGCTAATCTCGCGCCTGTTCTCATCGTATGCGGCGCGGCTGTCGTCCGCGGCACCGGCGAACATCTTTCTCCGGCGGAAGTTACCGCTTTACTGCAGTGCGCCATGTTTGCCGCAGGAATCGGAACTTGTCTGCAGCTCTATCCGATATGGAAGATAGGCTCACGGCTTCCTATAGTAATGGGCGTCAGCTTTACATTCCTTGGAAGTCTTCTCGTCATATGTACGAATCCTGAACTCGGATATGAAGGAATGGTCGGAGCAATTATAGCCGGCGGTATTTTTGAAGGTATCGTAGGATTAAGCGCGAAATACTGGAAAAGATTTCTGACTCCCGTAGTTTCCGCCTGCGTAGTTATCGCCATCGGTCTTTCGCTTCTGTCCGTAGGAATGGACTCCTGGGGCGGCGGAAGCGGCGTAGAAGATTTCGGAGCGTGGTATCACATTTTCGTGGGAATCTTCACACTCGTAGTATGTCTTGTCTCACGTTATCTTTTAAAAGGCGTATATAAAAACTTAAATATCCTCGTCGGACTTGTATTAGGATATCTGCTCTGCGTAGTATTCACAGTGGCCGGAATCGCTCCGATGGTGGATTTTTCAGGAATTTCCGATACAATTAATCAGATAGGCGTTTTCAGTCTTCCTAAACTCGTATTTTTCACAGATCATAAGCCTATCTTCGATCTTGGAGCGTTTTTCACCATCGCCATAATATATCTTGTATCGGCTGCCGAAACCACAGGCGCGACAACAGCTGTATGTACAGGCGCCCTCGGAAGAGATCTAAAGACAAAAGAACTTCAGGGTTCACTTGCCGTCGACGGATTTTCAAGCGCGATCTCAGGCTGCTTTGGCTGTCTTCCACTTACATCCTTCAGCCAGAATGTCGGACTTGTAACTATGACAGGCGTTATCAACCGCTTCACTATTTTTACAGGCGCGCTGATACTCATACTCGCGTCCCTTTTCCCGCCCCTTGGAGCGTTTTTCAATTCGCTTCCTCAGTCCGTTCTCGGCGGATGTACAGTAATGATGTTCGGTTCCATTATGTACGAAGGCATCAAGATGCTGAAGAACTGCGAGTTTGACGATAGAACGATGATCATAGTATCGCTCTCATTTTGCATCGGCGTCGGACTTACGCAGACTTCAGGAAACTTCTTCGCGGCCTTTCCTGCCGTTATCGGAGATGTATTTAACGGAAATGCGGTCGCCGGAGTATTTGTCGTATCGCTGCTCTTAAGCCTGCTGCTTCCAAAGAAAAAAGCAGATAAAACAAAATAAACAAGCGTACTTTAAAAGGCATCGGTTTTTCGACCGATGCCTTTTAAAATGCGTTGCCCGACAAATGGAACTTTTTATGCGTCAGCCGTGATTTCTACGTGCTACGCACTCCCGAAATCACTAAAAACATTCGGATTTCGCTCATTTTTTACAAAAAATGGCTTCATCCTCATGTTTTAGCGGTCCTCATAGACACAAAATCGTATGCAAGCATCCGATTTGTGTCCATTTGTCCCTTGACTCA
>CASEDW010000191.1 GCA_949286775.1 uncultured Eubacteriales bacterium
AGCCGTATAAATATAATCAAGATTTAATTTTTCTATAATCCCTATTGAAATAATGACCTTATCTTCGTTAGCCTGCTGAATGGCTGAAAGAAGAGCATTGGAATAGTTTTGAGTGGAATTGATCAACATATTATGAGAATTTTGGTACAAGTTTTGGGATCGCTATGAAATATAAACTGCAGGCGATGAACAATCTTTCCAAAGCAAAAGAACGAAAGTTTATCTCTGGAATGAATAGGCGATACAAACTGTTGTTTTCTCATCCGAGATCAAGAGCGGGAAAAGATGACTGGGTAAGCTTGCATTACCAGTTCACGCCGAATATTCCGGCGAATGTAGCGGAAGAAGCTCAGACGGCAGCACAGCTTGAAGGTATCGTATCTCAGGAAACGCAGCTTAAACTTTTATCAATTGTAGATGATGTACAAGCTGAAATCGACCGGATTGAAGAAGATAAGGAAGTGGATTCGTCTGTAGTGGAAAGACAGATGTTTTCAAATAATGGGGTAGCTGTAAATGACGAGCCTGAAGTATTGGAAGAGACGTGAGGAAGAGACATTAAAGCATTACATCACGGATGAGGATGAATATAAAAAGCATATCGACGGTATTTACGATTATTTATTGGATCAGATAGAAAAAGAGATAAACGGTTTTTATACGAAGTATGCCAACAAAGAAGGCATAAAAATGGCAGAAGCAAAAAGACGTGTATCGAAGTTGGATATTGAAGCATACGAGCGGAAAGCTAAGAAGTATGTCAAGAATAAGGACTTTTCAAGCCAGGCAAATGCCGAAATGCGGCTCTATAATGCTACGATGAAGATTAATCGCCTTGAAATGCTAAAAGCAAATATCGGGCTTGAAATGGTGGACAGTTTCGATGAGCTTCAGAAGTATTTTGATGATATACTTACGCAGCGGACGCTTGACGAGTTTGAAAGACAGGCGGGAATCCTTGGTGAATCTATCAAAGATAACGCGAAGGCTGCTCATTCGATAGTTAATGCCTCGTTTAACAACGCGACTTTTTCGGATCGTATCTGGATGTATCAGGATATGCTCAAGAGCGAGCTTTCGAGTTTGCTTGCAGAGGGGCTTATCCAGGGCAAGCACACGAATGTGCTTGCGAGACATCTTCAGAAGCGCTTCGGGGTGCAGAAAAGTTATGCTGAACGGCTTATGCGGACGGAGCTATGCCGTGTGCAGATAGAAGCGCAGAAGAAGTCTTATGAGAATGGCGGATACGAGCAGTACGTGTTCATAACAACGCATGATGCAAGAGCATGTCCTGTATGCAGAGTCTTAGATGGTCATATATTCAAGCTCAAGGATATGCAGATCGCCGATAACGCGCCGCCGATGCATCCGAATTGCAGATGCTCGACTGCTGCATATGAAGATAGTGAAGAATATAAAGCATGGCTTGATTATCTTGATAGTGGTGGAAGTACAGAAGATTGGCAAATATTTAAGAATGCTCATATCAAAGAAAAATCATTGCGAACTAAATCAGGAGGAAAATACGGGGTTAAATGGTCAAAGATTAAAAGCAAAGAATATAACAATAGACTTTCAGCATTGTCAAATAATGAGCAGGCAAATAGTCTTGCGGTCAAAAGATGCAGAAATGCACTTACAAACCGTAACGGGAAAAATACAGAAGAGATATATGCAATTAGTCTAACGAGTGGAAAAGATATTTCGAAAATAACTGATCAACATATTCCGTTCGGAGTAAAAAGGACAGACAAATTTATGTCTGATATTCAAAGAGCAGAAAAGAACGGAGAAAAAGTATTATTTATTCATAACCATCCCGGAGGAAGTCCACCAAGTATTGCCGATATTAATGAGCTTTTAAGCCACAATAATGCAGTTGGTATTACGGCTGGGCATAATGGAAGTATTTATTATTATACAAAGCCTATGCGCAAAATTACAAATTTTGATTTTGCTGTTGCAATGAGAAAAGCATCTCGATATAATATAGACGAGCGAAGTGAAATGGCAATTAAAGAGCTTTCGAAACAATTTGGCTTTGAGTTTAAGAAATTGTAGGTGATAGTATGAATGATATGATATGTGATGATAGGGTTGATATGTCCGAATTAGGCGAAAAGATAGCCTCTATGACGGACGAGGAATTTGAAGATTATTTAAAAACATTAGATAATTAAATGACCACCAGTCGAAATAATGACCGGTGGTATTTTTATGCCCAACCTTAGGAGGTGATGCTATTTGATTGCAGTAAGCGTCCGAAAGGACGGTGTAACAGTATCAGGTCATGCAGGATATGCAGAACCGGGAAAAGATATTGTGTGCTCGGCTATAACGATATTAACCGAAACATTGATAAATTCAATCGAATCATTTGCAAAAGATGAAATTCAATATGAAATATCCGGCGGGTTAGTCAGGATATATTACAGGAATCTTTCAGAAGCAGGAAAGCTTTTGGTGGATTCCTTTTTTATTGGCGTTTGTAATGTGGTACGGGATTATCCGGACTACGTGAAAATAATCTGACCGAAATGTCGATAAACTATATGCAACGGCTTGGGCTTAAATGAATGGGCTGGGGCAGAAAGGAAAAGAATGAAATACAAAAATTTTAAAATGTTACAGCTTTTCGCAGAAGGTGAAGGAAGTGGAGCCGCCGATCCGGCAGGAAACACAGCCGGCGCAGGGGAAAGTAATAACAGCAATGAGCCGATGAGCTTCGATGATTTTTTAGCACTTGAGGGTAATCAGGCGGAGTTTGACCGCAGGGTGAATAAGGCGATAAAAACAGCCGTAGACAACGCTCAGAAGAAATGGAAGACAGTGACAGACGACAAGGTTTCAGAAGCGGAAAAGCTTGCCCAGATGACAGGCGAGGAAAAGGAGAAATACCGCGCTGATAAAGCCGAAAGAGAGCTTGCAGACCTTAAGAAGCAGATCGCTTTAGGAAATATGGCAAGTACAGCCAGAAAAATGCTGTCAGATGCGCATATAACAGTATCAGATGATATTGTCAACAATCTTGTATCTGATGATGCTGAAAAAACAAAAAATGCAGTTGAATCATTTGCTTCTGCGTTTAATGAAGCCGTGCAGGCTGCTATAAAGGCAACACTTAAAGGCGAGCCACCAAAACAGGGTACGTCAAGCAAGACTGTTACCAAAGAGCAGATAATGAAAGTTCAAAACAGGGCAGAAAGACAGAAACTCATCGCAGAACATCAGGATTTATTTATTGGAGGATAACAATGAAAAGAAAAAAATTTAAAGCGCTGCAGCTTTTTGCGGCGGCAACAAACACTACAGTAGCAGCTGACCTTGAGCCGGCAATCTCTATTGATTTTACATCAAGAATA
>CASEDW010000192.1 GCA_949286775.1 uncultured Eubacteriales bacterium
ATTATAAAAGGCTCAGAGGAATCGGCTAATGCCGATTCCTCTCTTGTTGACAGCTTTTAAATTTTTATCAGATCATTTAATGTCACGCTGTCAAGATAGCCGTTGATACGACTGTTGAGCTCCGACCACATACCGACAGTTCTGCACTCTGCTTTTCTTTCGCATTCTTTCGCATTGCATTCAAGACACGGTACCGGCGCAAGGTCTCCTTCGGTAAGTCTCAGAATTTCTCCTACAGTATACTGATCCGGCTTTCTTGTCAGCTTATACCCTCCGCCTTTGCCATGTACGCCTTTTATCATACCGTTTCTGGTAAGTACCGGCAGTATTTTTTCGAGATATTTTAGCGAAATATCCTGTCTGTCCGCTATCGTTTTCATCGGAATAAGTCCGTTTCCGCTGTGCTCCGCCATATCTATAAGCACTCTAAGCGCGTATCTTCCTCTCGTTGATATAAGCATAAAAACCTCCCTTGGGGCTAAGGCTTTTCTTTAATCCGCAAATAATGGAGTTGACAGATATCTGTCTCCGGTATCCGGAAGAAGCACAACTATATTTTTACCCTTATTTTCAGGTCTTTTCGCGACTTTAATTGCCGCGTGAAGCGCTGCTCCCGAAGAGATGCCTACGAGAACACCTTCTTCTCTGCCGACTCTTCGTCCTGCTTTATAGGCGTCTTCATCTGAAACTGTTATTATTTCATCATAAATCTTTGTATCAAGTACCTCCGGCACAAATCCCGCTCCTATGCCCTGAATGCCGTGCTTGCCTGCCGTTCCCATAGAAAGAACAGGGGATGTTTCAGGTTCAACGGCAATAACTTTGATATCGGCATTTTTTGATTTCAGATACTGTCCTACGCCTGTGATCGTACCTCCAGTGCCGACTCCGGAGACAAAAATATCGACTTTTCCGTCTGTATCTTCCCATATTTCCGGCCCTGTTGTTTTAAAATGAGCCTTCGCGTTTGCAGGATTCACAAACTGTCCCGGTATAAAGCTGTTCGGAATCTCACCCGCAAGTTCGTCCGCTTTTTCAATAGCGCCCGACATTCCTTTTGAGCCTTCCGAAAGCACAAGTTCAGCTCCATAAGCTTTCATGATCTGTCTTCTTTCAACAGACATAGTATCAGGCATTACGATTATGACTTTATATCCTCTTGCCGCCGCGACGGAAGCAAGTCCTATACCTGTATTTCCGCTCGTAGGCTCTATGATAACGGAATCCTTTTTCAATGTTCCGTTTTTCTCGGCTTCATCAATCATCTCTTTAGCCACTCTGTCTTTTACAGAGCCTGCCGGATTAAAATACTCAAGTTTCGCGATTATTTTTGCCTCAAGTCCATCGTTTTTTTCTATATTTGATAATTCTACCAGCGGAGTTCTTCCTATAAGTTGTTCCGCAGATGTATATATTTTAGCCATGTTTTTTCTCCTCTCTGTTAAACCGCGTCAAAGCCTCTCTCAAGGTCTGCGATAATATCATCTATATGTTCCGTTCCGATTGAAAGACGGATGGTACTCTGGCTTATTCCCTGCTCTTTTAATTCCTCATCTGTGAGCTGCGAATGCGTCGTTGTCGCCGGATGTATAACGAGGGATTTAACATCAGCTACGTTTGCGAGCAGTGAAAATATTTCGAGATTGTCGATAAATCTGAAGGCTTCTTCTTTTCCGCCTTTGATTTCAAATGTAAAAATGCTCGCGCCGCCGTTTGGAAAATATCTTTCAAAGAGTTCATGATCCGGATTATCCGGCAGCGATGGATGATTTACTTTTGCTACCTTCGGATGTTTTGATAAAAACTCAACTACTTTTTTTGTATTTTCCGCATGTCTTTCAAGCCTTAAGGAAAGAGTCTCTACACCCTGCAATAACAAAAACGCATTGAACGGCGATATCGCCGCTCCTTCATCCCTTAAAAAGATAGCTCTCACATAAGCCGCGAACGCAGATTTTCCTGCAGCTTCCGTAAATTTAACGCCATGATATGAAGGATTTGCTTCGGATATCCATGGATACCTTCCGCTTTTTTTCCAGTCAAAGGTTCCTCCATCCACAAGTATGCCTCCCAGCGTGGTGCCGTGACCGCCTATAAATTTTGTAGCGGAATGTACCACTATGTCGGCTCCATGTTCGATAGGTCTGATAAAATATGGCGTTCCAAATGTATTGTCGATCACAAGCGGAAGTCCGTGTTTGTGAGCGATATCCGCGATCGCGTCAATATCGGGAATATCGCTGTTTGGATTTCCCAGTGTTTCTATATAAATTGCTTTTGTATTATCGCGTATCGCGCCTTCAACTTCTTCAAGATCATGTGCATTTACAAAAGTTGTCGTTATTCCGCACGTAAGGGGCATTGTATTGGCAAACAGATTATAAGTTCCGCCATAGATAGTCTTCTGTGCTACTATATGCTCGCCCGTTTTCGCGAGCGCTCTTATGGTATTTGAAATTGCCGCAGAACCCGACGCAAACGCCAGTCCTGCCACGCCGCCTTCAAGGGCGGCTATTCTTTTTTCCAGAACCTCCTGGGTTGGATTTGTAAGTCTTCCATATATATTTCCCGAATCCGAAAGATCAAATCTTGCCGCTGCATGCTGCGAATTTCCAAATACATAAGATGTCGTCTGATAAATAGGAACTGCTCTCGCGTCAGTTGCCGGATCAGGATTTTCCTGTCCTACATGAAGCTGCATTGTCTCAAATCTGTATTTTGCCATAATATTTTAATTCTCCTTGGGTCATTTATTCTATTTAACTACCAGGCAAGTAGGTTGACTCTATCGTAACCTCATTTACCTACCTTGTCAAGGGGTAATTCTGGCACTTATAACTTTTATCCATCTTCACTTAAAAAGACCCTAAACCAAATTTGGTTTAAGGTCTGTATTGTCATATTATTATTTTACTTAATATCCGCTACAATCTTTTCCGCTTCTTCAGCCGTGAATCCCTTTTCAGAGTTTACAGCATAGGCATATTTTCCGTTGTGCCATGTGATAACATTTATCGCTTCTTCTGATTCGCCTTTTACCGCAGCCGTAATATCACCTGCCGTAATTTCTGATGTATAATCATACTCTGCATAATTTCCGCTTATGTCGCCGTCATCGTCGGCTTTTCTTACTGAATTTCCATTCTCGCCCTGAATCTCCAGCAAATTAATTCCCTGGCATACACGATATACCGGATTATCTAATTCGACATCGCCTGTTGATTCGATTGTAAATCCGACTATTTCCGCTGCCTCATCCAGAGTCGCGTATTCTGTCCATGGATCAGCGTTTATGACTTCGCTTGGAATTTCCACATGCGCGCCGTTTCCTGATGAACATCCTCCAAAAGTCGCCGCGGCAGCCATGATAGCGATAACCGCTATGATTTTCTTTTTCATATGTTAAATCTCCTGTTTCAATCATTTTAATCAGCCAAAGTTCATAATATACGCTGAAAAAAAATTTGTCAATATTCGGTTTCGGGCTGTCGCCCTTAAACCTCATATTCGTTAAGTTGTAAAATAAAACAGCATCATCCATGTGAGCATGTCTGATGCCGTTTTTGCTTTAAAACTATTATCTATCACTTATCATCAGATGACTCCGCCTCTGATGATTTCGATGCATTTACGCGGGCATTCTTCGGCGCACTTTCTGCATCCTGTACATTTTGCGTAGTCGATTACCGGAAGATTGTCCACCATGGTGATGGCTCCGGCTTCGCATCCTCTTTCGCATTTGCCGCAGGCTATACAGCTCACTTTACAAACGCTCATAGCTACCTTTCCTTTTGTATGGTTGCTGCATTCCACAGTAACCTTGGCAGCTCTTGGAATCATCTTTATGATGTTCATCGGGCAGGCTTTAAAGCACATTCCGCATCCGATACATCTGTCCATATCGATACGGGAAATTCCGTCGATAATCCTTATAGCTTTCTGCTCGCATACGTCTACGCAGTCGCCAAATCCCAGACATCCGAACGGACAAATATTGTTTCCTCCGAACATCATCTTTACGCCTTTGCACGAGTTCTCACCCTGCCAGAGATATTTATCTCCTGTATTGTTGCAGTTTCCTCCGCACTGCACATTTGCCACCATCGGAATAACTTCTCCGGCGTCGATACCAAGGATAGCGGCAATGCCGTTGGCTGTGGCCGCTCCGCCAGGCACACATTTATTCGCTCCGATAGACGGGTCTTCTACAACAGCACTCGCGTAAGCGTCGCATCCGGCATATCCGCAGGCTCCGCAGTTTGCACCCGGAAGACATTCTCTGACCTTATCAACACGCTCATCAGTTGGAACTGCAAGGAATTTCGAAGCGACAGCTAATATAACTCCGCATACTAATCCAATGAGCGCAACAATTATTACAGCAATTAATATTTCATTCATATGCACTCACCTCAACCAAACAGTCCGTTTACCAGACCCGTAAATCCCATAAATGAGATTGAAACTATAGACGCCGCGCACAATGTGATCGGAACGCCTTTAAAGCTTGCCGGCACATCCGCGTTGTCAACTTTGCTGCGCACTCCGTTGAAAAGGAACATGGCTACCATATATCCGAGTCCCGCTCCAAGGGTATTAACCATAGACTCCGCAAATGTATATGACTTCGTTATATTAAGAACTACGGCTCCTAATACCGCGCAGTTAGTAGTAATAAGCGGAAGGTAGATTCCCAGCGCGTTATACAGTGACGGAGATGATTTTTTGATAAACATCTCTACGAACTGCACGAGCGCAGCTATTACGAGAATAAATACTATGGTTTGCTGATACGCCAGATTATTAGGCTCCAGCAGGAAATAATATATAGGCCATGTAACCGCCGTCGCCGCCATCATTACGAAGATAACGGCCACGCTCATTCCCATAGCTGATTTCAGGTTTTTAGAAACTCCAAGGAATGAACAGATCGCCAGGAACTTTGATAATACGTAGTTTTCGACAAAAATCGCCGTAATAAGAATAGCTATAAATCCTGTCATTTAGCGCACTCTCCTTTCCGGGCTATAGCGCAGCCTTCGCATCCGCCCGCGCAGTTCTCGCAATCAAAGTCTTTTTTCTTGATCGCTCTTCCCTTTGTAAGTTTGTTTATGGCAGCAATGATACATCCATAAGCAAAGAAACCGCCGGGAGCAAGACCCATTATCGCTACTGTCGGAACTCCTTCAGGGAATATCTGAATGCCGAAAAGCGTTCCAAATCCAAGAAGCTCACGTATTACGCCCATGATTATAAGCGCGAATGTAAATCCGATGCCCATTCCTATTCCGTCTAAAATAGAATCCACAACTGTGTTTTTGCTCGCAAACGCCTCTGCGCGTCCCAAAATAATGCAGTTTACGACTATAAGCGGCAGGAAAATACCCAGCGCTTCATACAGCGACGGCACAAAGGCCTGCAGAAGCATCTGTATTACCGTAACAAATCCGGCAATGACAACTATATACCACGGAATTCGTACTTTATCAGGTATGATATTCTTTAACAGTGAAATAACCAGGTTCGATCCTATGAGGACGATCGTAGCCGCAAGTCCCATGCCGGCGCCGTTTATTGCCGATGTAGTTACGGCAAGCGTCGGACATGTTCCAAGAATAAGCACAAGAACGGGGTTCTCTTTAATGATTCCCGCTGTCAAAATCTTTAATTTACTCGGTTTATTATCAGCCATTATTGATTTCCCCCTTCCCCTACAATTTGAAACGCGGCAAACGCGTCATTTACAAGATCTATAAAGCATTTTGATGAAATTGTTGAACCGCTGATCACGTCAACTCCTTCAAGATCGGCGCCTTTTCCCAAAAACTGCGCGTTGAAGTCTTCTCCTTCAATTCTCGAACCGAGTCCCGCTGTTTCCTCCTGAGCGAGCACCTTTGTTCCCGATATAGTTCCGTCGGCTGAAATACCGACCATAATCTGTACATCGCCGTTATATCCTGCTCCTGTCAGGGTAAAGGCATAGCCTGCCCCGTTCTCAGCGGCAAAAATCCCGTCTAATGTTTCAGGCATATCGCCTGTTTTTTCAATTTCAGTAAAAGTATCGCCTTCCGGAAGAACCTCTTTTTTTGCTTCCTCTTCCGCTTTTATCGCTGCCTCTGTTATTATCGGGCTCGTAATCGAATTGACATAAGCCAAAAGTCCCGAAATAACAAGGCAGATAACAGTCAATACTATTACAGGTGCTACAAATCCGTTCTTTTTCATTTTTTAGCACCTCCAAACGATTTTGAAGAAGTCCATCTTTCGATGTGCGGCGCCATGATATTCATAAGCAGTATCGCGAATGACACTCCTTCAGGATAATTGCAGAACTGTCTTATAAGCACTGTGATAGCTCCGCATCCTATACCAAATATAGCTCTTCCAAGTTTTGTCGACGGCGTTGTGACATAATCTGTCGCCATGAAAACAGCTCCGAACAACACGCCTCCTGATAGGATCGCGTATACGGGATCTGTTCCCGCCAGAGCGCTCAAAACAAATACAGTTCCTACAAAGCATACAGGAGTATGCCATGTGATGATCTTGCGCACAAGAAGGTATACCAGTCCGATCAATATGGCAAGTTTGCATGTCTCGCCGAGTGATCCGCCGATTCTTCCCATGAAAAGATCCATATATGAAGCTGTTCCAGTCGCAAGAGGAGTCGCTCCTGATACGACATCAGGATATCCAGTCACCCAGTCCGTCATAGGTCCGGCGAATGAGACAAACAGTATAATTCTGGCTGTAGCCGCAGGATTCGCGAAGTTCTGTCCTATTCCTCCGAAGAACTGTTTTACGATAACGATAGCCACCGCGCTGCCGAACGCCGCCATCCAAAGCGGAATTCCTGCCGGCAGACAGTAAGCCAGGATAATACCCGTTACGACTGCCGAAAGATCGCTGATCGTATTCTTTTTCTTTATTATCTTTTCCATGAGATACTCTGATACGACTGCCGCCGCTACACTGACAGCTACAATCGCGAGAGTATATGGTCCGTAATTAATAACCGCCGCTACAAGCGCAGGCATCAGGGCGATTATTACATCCCTCATGATCGTATGAGTAGAAACCTTAGAACGGATATGAGGGGCAAAATTTACTATTAACTGATTTTCATTCATTTTTAATTTTTCCTCCTCATTTTCCTGATACTAAAGCCTTAGAAAGTTTATTTGTTCCAACAAGATCTTTTTTCGCCGGACATACATATGAGCAGCATCCGCACTCCATACATGTCATAATATCGAGCTCTTTTAATGCGTCGACGTCTTTGAGCTTGTATGCCCGCGCGATTCTGTTCGGCATAAGCCTTAATGGACATGTAGCTACGCAGCGTCCGCAGTTGATACATTCCGTTTCCTCCGGCTGAATTGCGTCTTTCTCGTTAAATATCGTAAATCCGTTGTTGTTTTTTACAACAGGACATTCATCGGAAGGAACCGCCATACCCATCATAGGGCCTCCCATGAGAATCTTCTTCGGAACTGACTTGTATCCTCCGAGGGTCTCAACAACTTCTCTTATCGACGCGCCTATAGGAGCTATGACTTTTCCCGGATTTTTTACGGCAGAGCCGTCGACGGTAACGCATTTTTCTATTAGCGGCATTCCTGTTTCAAGGTATTTGCCAAGTACTGCCAATGTTGTGACATTCATCACGATACATCCCACATCGAGCGGCAGTTTTCCGGCCGGTACTACGCGTCCGGTACAACTGTAAATGAGTACTTTCTCTCCGCCCTGAGGATACATTGACGGAAGGCTCTTAACCTGAAACTCAGCGTCTATTTCAGACGCTCTTTTTTTGAATATATCAATCGCTTCCGGTTTATTGTCCTCTATACCGATAATAACGTTCCTGATCCCGATATATTTGCATACAGCGTTTATCGCCCTGATCATAGCGTCTGTATCAGTTGTCATCGTTGTAAAATCAGATGTAAGATACGGTTCGCACTCCGCGCCGTTTACGATAAGATACTCTACATGAGCAGGCTCCTTTACCGTAAGCTTTACGCTTGTCGGAAATCCCGCTCCTCCAAGACCTACAAGACCGCATTCACGTACAGCCTTTAAGAAACTTTCCGTATCATTTATCTGTGGCGGCACAACTTCGTCAGATACTGTCTGATTTCCGTCTGATTCAATGATAACCGTATCGAATCTGCCGTTAAACAGCTGCATTCTTTCAATTGACGTAACTTTTCCCGAAACCGACGAATGTATAGGCGCTCCTACAAATCCTGCCGGCTCTCCGATTTTCTGTCCTACCTTCACTTCATCTCCGACTTCGACTATCGGTCTGCAAGGCGCTCCGATGTGCATCGCCATCGGAATCTTTACAACAGGCGGAACAGACATTCTGACAGGTTCCTGATGCGTTGTGTGCTTTAAATGCGGCACTTTAACGCCTTTTAAATGTCTCAAAAAACTTCACCCCTTATCCGATTTATTTTTTGTTTTTATTCATAAGACTCTTTGCAAATGCAATAAGCTCGTCGCTTACTTCCTGATGAAGCTTCACATCTTTTACAATATCAGTATTTGCGAGCACTTCTTCTTTTACGACGCTTTCCAAAGTGTAAATCGCCGACGGACATCCGCTGCAATGTCCCGTCATCCTGACATAAGCAATCTGATTTCTGATATCAACCAACTCAATATTCCCCTCATGCTCAAGGAGTTTAGGCCTTACTTTGTTATCAAGAATTTCTTCTATAATTTTTGCTTCCTCAGTCTGCATAATTCATCTCTCCTGCCTATAAAATAATGACCTTTTACCCTGGTATCGTAAAATAGGGCGAGAAAAAATCCCGCCCTATTACGTAAATTTTTTATATGCTTACTCGTATTTACATTTAAATCTTTCTTCAAATGCTTCAATGAGCTGTGGCCTAAAATCAGGATGAGCTATGGCAATGAGCGCTTTTGCTCTTTCTCTGATACATTTTCCTTTAAGGTGCGCTATGCCGTACTCTGTAACGACATAGTCGACGTCGCATCTTGAAGTCGTTACGATTGCGCCGTTATCGAGCACAGGAACGATTTTTGAAACCTTTCCTTTTCCTGCTGTAGACGCGATCGCGATTATAGAACGTCCACCTTTGCTCATCTTAGCGCCGCGAACGAAATCAACCTGTCCGCCTACGCCGCTGATCTGGTTTGGTCCGATACTCTCTGACGAAACCTGACCGCAGAAATCGATCTGAACGCATGAATTAATCGATACGAGATTATCATTCTGAGCAATTATATATGGATTATTTACATAGTTAACCGGGAACATCGATACTGCCGGATTGTCGTTAGCATAATCGTAAAGACGTTTTGTACCCATGAGGAATGTAACGACACTCTTTCCCGGATGGAAATTCTTTTTAGCGTTTGTGATTACTCCGGCTTCAACAAGTTCAACAACTCCGTCAGAGATCATCTCTGAGTGGATACCGAGGTCTTTTTTGTCTTTGAGGAAAAGAAGAACGGCATCCGGAATAGCACCGATTCCGAGCTGAAGCGTATCGCCGTCTTTAATAAGTTTCGCGCAGTTCTCACCGATCGCTTTTTCCACATCGCCGATTTTAGGAAGCGGAAGCTCGATCACCGGATGAGAATTTACTACAAAAGCATTGATTTCTGAAACATGAAGCGCTGTATCGCCATGTGTTCTCGGCATCTGGTCGTTAACTTCAGCGATAATTTTTTTCGCGCTTTTCGCTGCCGGAAGCGTATAGTCTACTGAAACGCCGCAGCTCACCATTCCGTGTTCGTCCGGAGGTGAAACCTGAATTACAGCGACGTCTATCGGAAGATACTCTACAAAGAGATCAGGCGCTTCGCTGAAATAGCATGGCGTAAAATCCGCGCGTCCTTCGATAATGTCTTTTTTGTTAAGACCGCCTGCGAAAAGCGAATTGAGTCTGAAATGTCCCTCTGTTCCCGGAGCTGAAAACTTGCAGTTTCCCATCGGAACCATCTGTACGATTTCGACATTCTCGTAATCCTCTTTATGGTCTACAAGCGCGTCTGTAATATATGTAGGAATTCCTACCGCATGTCCCAATATGACACGGTCGCCTGATTTGATAAGCTTGATAGCTTCTTCTACAGGCATTTTTCTTGATTCATAAATATCCTGCCAACCCATTTTTATCTCCAAATATCATTTTTACAGTACATACAGACTCGATATGCAATGCATAAGAGCCTGTATGTATCTTAAATATTCATATTGTTTACTTTACTGATTACTCTTCAACTTTAGCGATCTTCTTAGCGAGAGCTTTCTTCATCGGAAGGTTGCCCTGACGAGCGATCATGATACGCTGAGCCTGTGGTGAACCTGCGCCGTGCATAGACTCTGTTCTGTATCCTACTGCTGCTGTTCCAAGGCAGAGGTTCTCGATAAGTCTTAAGATACGGAGACGGTTCTCAACTGAAACGCCCTTTGTACCAACGAGATATTTCTTAACGTATGGTCCTGTAATATCGCTTCTGAGATCAGCTTCTGACGGAGCCGTAACAACGATACCGCCGGCGATATCCTCTGCGAGACGAGCGATCTCGTATGGGAATCTTGTAACGTTCTGTTTACATACGTTTGCAAGAAGAAGGTCAATGATATAGTTTCCTGACTCTGTCGGATGTCCTTCTGCTGAACATGCGATACCGCAGCAGTATAATGTCTCGTTAAGATGCTGCATCTCGATAAGTTTGTCTTTGATATGAGAAGCTTTTGGAACGCCGTTATAATCAGCCGCAACTGCTGCTGCACCGATAAGAACGTCACCAACACCAACTTTACATCCGCCGTAGCTCTGTCTGTGGTATCCTGCGAAACGCTCAACAAGCATTCCTGCGAACTCTGTCTCTCCGTTAAGGAAGATACGATCGTTTGGTACGAATACGTCGTTAAATACTACGAGAGCTTCAACACCGCCGAACTCGCTGTTACCAACATCGATTGAGTTGTACTCTTCCATCTTTCTTGTATCACATGACTGACGTCCGATGATCATCATGATGCCTTCTGCGTCTGTAGGAACAGCAAATGCTACAGCATAGTCTTTGTCGTCCGGTCCCATGGAAATTGTAGGCATTACGATAACTTCATGTGAGTTGATGATACCTGTCTGATGAGCTTTTGCTCCGCGTACAACGATACCGTCAGGACGGCGCTCAACAACATGAAGGTAAAGATCAGGATCTTCCTGCGCGTGAGGAGCAAGTCCACGGTCGCCCTTAGGATCTGTCATGGCTCCGTCGATAGTGTAGTCTTTTTCCTGGCACATTGTGAGGTATTTTATGAAATTCTCATGATATTTTGTTCCGTATTTTTTATCAATTTCATAAGTTGTGCTGAATGTCGCGTTAAACGCGTCCATACCTACGCATCTCTGGAAGCAAGCTGCTGTCTGCTGTCCAAGAAGTCTCTGCATTTTAACCTTGTTCATAAGGTCTGTTGTATTCTGATGGATATGTGTAAAACGGTTTACCTTTCCGCCTGTATAAGGTGATACTGCTGTCATAAGATCTTCGTACTGAGGATCCTGTGCAAGGTCATAAGTAGCCTTTACAGAGTTAAGTGATGGACGAAGGATCGGATGATCAACAGGATTATCGATCTTCTTTCCAAACATGTAAACCTGAAGGTTCATTTTGCGCATGCTTTCTACATACTGTTCGCCGGTCATTAATGCCATAATTAATTGCCCCTTTCTTATTTAAGAAAAAATATTGACTGTATTCTGATTAAATACATATATGCTCATTTTACCACCTTTGTTCATATTTTCAATAATTATATTTATCATTATGACAAATAATCAGCATTTATAATTATTTTTCACAATATTATATCAAACAAAGAAAACATACGTTTGACAAAAAACACATTTTCGTTTTATAATTATATAATACAGATATAATCTTTAGCTTGATATGTGAATAATCTTTAGGAAGGTGTTGGTTTGGAAGCAAACTTTCAAATCTACCATTATTGACGCAGCAAGCGCGTCAGAAAGAGGTAAAAATGGCAAAACTCGAAGATGTTTCAATAAAAACTACTATATATAAATACATCCGCGATCTGATTCTTACAAACATTTTAAAACAGGGCGAAAAAATTCCCGAAGGTGATATCGCCAAAGCTCTCAATGTGAGCAAAACTCCTGTAAGAGAAGCTATCCGCAGACTTGCGCTGGAGGGTCTTATCGACAGCGAGCCGAACAAATCCTCAACGGTACGCGTTCTCGATGAATCCACCATAAAGGATCTCGCCTGCGTCCGCTGGCAGCACGAAAAGCTCAACGTTCCTCTTGTAATATACAACGCCAGCAATAAGGATTTCGACGAACTCGAGGAAATCGCCCATCAGTGCATAGAATACAACAATTCCGGCGATCTCAACATGCGTAACAAAACAGACGGAAGATTTCATTTGAAATTGTACGAAATCGGCGGAAACCAGGTGCTCGTAGAACTCCAGAAAAAGATGGAACTCCTCGTGCAGCTCTGGCAGGCCGCTTCCATCTCTACAACAAACGTAAAGTCCGAATATCTAAATCAGCACCTTGAACTTGTCGATATATTCAGGAGAAGAGACTGCAAAGCCGCTCTCGATCTTCTTTATAAACATTACTGCGTTTCATACGGAATAGATATAGAAAGCCTGATTCCGAAAGTATGATAATAAAAAGGTTGCCAAACACATACTTCTTGGATTAAAATATATTAAGTTCAGTATTAAACAGCATTAGGAGGATTATAGTAATGATTACTGCCGGTGATTTTAGAAAA
The DNA here is from genome assembly GCA_949286775.1 of uncultured Eubacteriales bacterium. Classification (GTDB taxonomy): domain Bacteria; phylum Bacillota; class Clostridia; order Lachnospirales; family Lachnospiraceae; genus Alectryocaccobium. The sequence continues at coordinate 12,805 of CASEDW010000192.1, forward strand.
GGAAAAACCGTAGTTATTGATGGAAAAGTTTGCACAATCGTAGATTTCATGCATGTTAAACCGGGAAAGGGAGCTGCATTTGTTCGTACTAAATACAAAGACATTATCAATGGCGGTGTAATGGAAACATCTTTCAACCCTACCGCTAAATTTGACGAAGCTCATATCGACCGTACAAAAATGACATATTCATATGACGACGGCGACATGTACAACTTCATGGATCCTGAGACATTTGAGATGGTTGCCGTAAGCCACGAAGACGCGGCTGACCAGATGAAATACGTTATCGAAAACATCAAATGTACGCTTTCTTCATATCAGAACAAGGTATTCGCTGTTGAGCCGCCTTTTACGGTAGTTCTTCAGGTAACTGAAAGCGAGCCTGGTGTTGCAGGAAACACCGCTACAAACGCTACAAAACCTGCTACTCTTGAGACAGGAGCTGAGATCCGTGTTCCTCTTTTCGTAAACGAAGGAGACTATGTAAAAGTTGATACACGCGAAGGCGGTTCATACCTCGGACGCGCGACAGCTGAGGATTATCAGGCACAGTTTGAAGAGTAATCTTTAATAACAGCTTCATAAAATTCTTTAATAAAACAACAGACCCGGCAAAATGCCGGGTCTTATTTATTGTTCATATTTAATTATCTTTCTTCACGCGGAACATAATCTACGTGATGTCCTACGTACTTGTATGCAGGACGGATGATCTTTCCTGCGTTTACAAGTTCTTCGATACGGTGCGCTGACCATCCGCTTATTCTTGAAATCGCGAAGAGCGGTGTAAACATCTCTTTTGGAATACCAAGCATATTGTAAACAAATCCGCTGTAGAAGTCCACGTTAGCGCATACAGCTTTGTTGAGAGATCTGCTCTCTGTCAGCATTTCTTTTCCAAAATGCTCTACTTTTTCATAAAGCTCAAACTCTTCTTCCGCGCCTTTTTCTATCGCAAGCTTACGCGCATACTCTTTAAGAATGATAGCACGAGGATCAGACATGGTATAAACAGCATGTCCGATACCATAGATAAGTCCTGATTTATCGAAAGCTTCTTTATTGATTATCTTCTGAAGATAGTCTTTAATAGCTCCTTCATCCTTCCAGTTGCTTATATGACCTTTAATATCGTCGAACATATTCTGAACTTTGATATTAGCGCCGCCGTGCTTAAATCCTGTAAGAGACCCAAGAGAGGCAGCCATAGCCGAATAAGAATCAGTGCCTGTAGATGAAACCACATGAGTTGTAAATGTCGAGTTGTTACCGCCGCCGTGCTCTGCATGAAGAACGAGAGCCGCATCAAGAACCTTCGCCTCAAGTTCTGTAAACTTTCCATCTTTGTGGAGCATCTGAAGAAGGTTTTCCGCAAGTGAAAGATCGCTTTGAGCATTTCTGATATAGAGATTGTCTCCCATATGATAATGTCTGTATGTTCTGTAGCTGTATACAGCAATGAGCGGGAGTTTAGCGATCATGCTGAGACTCTGTCTCAATACATTGTTGATCGAGATATCGTCAGGATTGCTGTCATATGAATAGAGAGTAAGCACACATTTCTGAAGTGAATTCATTATGTTTTTGCTTGTCGCTCTCATTATGATATCTCTTGTGAATTCCTGCGGAAGCGCTCTGAAGCTCTCAAGGATTTTAAGGAACGCCTTAAGTTCAGGATTTGTAGGAAGTTTTCCGAAAAGAAGAAGATATACCGTCTCTTCAAATCCGAAACGTTTTCCTTCAAAGCCTTTGATGATATCATATATATTCAGTCCCTGATAATACAGCTGTCCTTCGGCTGAAATTCTCTGACCCTTATCACCTGTCGCAGAGCCGATAACGTCTGAAATCTCTGTAAGTCCTGTAAGAACACCTTTACCGGCTGAATCACGAAGTCCCTGTTTTACATCATATTCAGCGTAAAGTCTTTTATCTATCTTTCCTGAAATAGTTGAAAGTTCTACAAGTCTGTTGATCTTAGATTCAATCTCGTTTTTGTCTAAACCAGTATTATTCATTAATCTACCGCCTTTCCATTTTATATTGTTCCGAAAAAATGAAAGTTTGTCAATCAAAAAATTCATTTTTAAAAGAGTAATAAAAAAAGCCGAAAATCAGACTCGAACTGACGACCCCTTCATTACGAGTGAAGTGCACTACCAACTGTGCTATTTCGGCTTGTATCAACTTAATCTATTATACACGTTTTTTTATAAATTTCAATATCTAATTATTCGAAATTTCGCATTTTGGCCTGAAAAATTATTCAAAACTGTTTATGCCGCTGCCAAAAGTACCCGAAACACCGGCAGATGTTTCGGGTACTTTTTAAAATTATTTTCTGTAATCGTAGAAGCCGATTCCTGTTTTACGTCCAAGTTTGCCTGAACGAACCATATTCTTGAGAAGTACAGACGGACGGTATTTTGGATCTCCCGTCTCAGTATACAATACATTCATGATCTCAAGACAAACGTCAAGTCCTATAGTATCTCCCAGCTCAAGCGGTCCCATAGGATGATTAGCGCCGAGTTTCATAGCCGTATCAATCTCCTCAACTGACGCTACGCCAAGAGCATAGATTTCTACAGCTTCGTTGATCATAGGAATAAGGAGTCTGTTTACGACAAAGCCTGCAGACTCATTGACAGTAACAGGAGTTTTTCCGATGTTTTTCGAGATTTCAATAACCTTTTCATAAATATCGTCCGGCGTATTTGAAGCCTTGATAACCTCGATAAGCTTCATTACAGGAGCAGGATTGAAGAAATGCATTCCGATAACAGGTCTGTCAAGACCGTTTCCTATTTCTGTAATTGAAAGCGAAGACGTATTTGTCGCAAAAATACAATCCTTCGGAACAATTTCCTGAAGCTCGCCGAATACCTGTTTTTTGATAGCAAGTTTTTCCGGCGATCCTTCCACGATAAGATTTACTGAATCGCATATCTTATTTGTTCCAGTACGGATTCTTCCGAGTATAGTGTCCGCTTCCTCCTGTGTCATCTTTCCTTTTGCTACTCTTTTCGCGAGGGAAGCAGCGATTTTCTGTTTTCCTTTGTCCGCCAGTTCTTCATTTATGTCGCAAAGAAAAACTTCGTATCCCTCTGTCTGTGCAAATACCTGTGCGATACCTGCGCCCATTGTACCGGCTCCGATAATTCCTACTCTCATTTTCGCATTTCTCCTTTGATATTTTTTATTTAAAATTCGCCCCTCATACTCACATCTCCAAGGTGTCAAATGATTATGAGGACTCAAACTTTACTTAAGTAACTCAAAATAATTCTTTTCTTTATGACTTCATACTACCAAATTGATAAATTTTTCACAATATCAAAATCCCATTTTTTGTGAAAAATTTATCAATTTTTTATAATCTAAATTTTACGCGATAAGCATTGAAAATACGCCCGAAAATGCGACTGTCAAAATTCCCGAAACCACAATCGAAAGGCTGCTCATCGCGCCTTCTACCTCGCCCATCTCGAGAGCCTTCGTCGTTCCTACGGCATGCGAAGACGAACCTATCGCTATGCCCTTTGCTATCGGATCAGTTATTTTAAATATTTTGCATATCTTTTCAGCCGCGATATTTCCTACAACTCCCGTAACTATGATAACAGCCGCTGTTATGGCCACATATCCTCCGAGCTCTTCGACAACTCCGATTCCTATCGCTGTAGTGATCGATTTCGGCAGAAACGTAACAAATTCCGCATTGTCGAACCCGAATATCAGCGCAAGGATAAATACGCTTACCATACTTGTAAGCACGCCTGTCAGAATTCCAATTAAAACAGGTTTGTAATTCTTCTTTAACAGTTCAAACTTCTCATACAGCGGAACCGCAAGGCATATAGTCGCCGGCGTCAGAAGATAACTTATGTACTGCGCCCCTGAATAGTATACTTCATAATCAATATTTCCTGCAACAAGAAATACTATGGTCAACACTATAGCTATTAACAGCGGATTTAAAAAACCGAATTTGAACTTCTTTTTTAATAACATCCCTATGCCGTATGTTACAAGGCTTAA
>CASEDW010000193.1 GCA_949286775.1 uncultured Eubacteriales bacterium
CACTATAGCTATTAACAGCGGATTTAAAAAACCGAATTTGAACTTCTTTTTTAATAACATCCCTATGCCGTATGTTACAAGGCTTAAAAAAACTCCAAAATAAATGCAATTTGTAAATAATTCGTTCATTTTATTTTTCTCTTCTTCTTCTGCAGCTTAATCAGGAACTGCGTCATTTTTCCCGCAGCGATCATTACGACAATCGTTGTTATAACAGTTACAAAAATATATACAACTACCCGATCTTTCATGATTCCCCATGTGTCGATCAGTCCGGCAGCCGCCGGAATAAACATTACAGGCATGATCTTTATCAGAAAATTGCTTGTTTCCTTTATCGACTTCACCGAAATGATCTTGAATTCAAGACACAGGAACAAAAGGATTATTCCGTAAATACTCGCCGGGATAGGCAGCGGTATAAAGTAGTGCAGTATCTCTCCTGCAAACGAAAAAGCAAGTATTATCGAAAACTGTTTTAAATATTTCATACTCTCACCTTCGTTCCTTTGCCGCCTCTTGAAGCAAGCCTGATTTTATTCAGCGAAATTGTTTTTTCTTTGTATTCCACGTCAAACTCCATTCTGGCGGCTATCAGATACGCGTTTTCGATATGTTCGCCGTCATCAAGTTTTATTCCTTTCACGCCGAGAGCGTTCTTTTTCTGTTCAGGAACTTCTTTGATCGTGAATTTAAGGAAATATCCCGACGCCGACTGAAGCACGATATAGTCGTAAACCGACGCCGGTCCGACCAATACCACAGAATCGTCTTCGCCGGAGAGTTTAGTCGCCGCGATCGTCTTTCTCGTCACGTCAAATTCTTTACCGTCCACTATTTTAACGAGTCCGCAGGCGGAAATAAAAACAAGTTTTTCCTCAACTATTTTAGATAAGGCGTCGATATATATCACCTGCTCCGACGCCGACGTATATCCCGACATATTGTCGATCGGAACACCCTTATCGCGGAATTTTCCAAGGGGTATCTGATTTACTTTAACAGTATGCATAAAAGCTTTGTCGGTGAAAATACAGAGCCTGTCTGAAGACATGCATCTGATAATGTATCTGCTTTCGGCATCCACCGCTTCTTTATTTCTTTCATATACAGAAGGCTCAATGCATCTTGAATATCCGAAACGGTCCACCAGAACGACCACTTCAACGTCCTTAACAGGTTCTTCTTCGATAACAACAGCTTCCGCGTTATAAATCTTCGTTTTGCGTTCTTTGCCGTATTCCTTTTTTATCCTGTCGAGATCCTCTATGATTACCTTGGACATCGAATCGTAATTATTGAGAATATCTTCATACGAAGCTATTTTCTTGACGGTATCGTCGTACTCTTTCTGAAGCGCCTCTATTTCCATGCCTATGAGTTTATAAAGTCTCATATCAAGTATGGCGTCGGCCTGTCTTGAAGTAAAGCAAAGCGTTTTTGCCGCTTTTTTGCTTGCTGCCTTTTTAAAGTTGATTCCGTCGATTTTTCCGCTCGTCAGACAGTCTTTTACCATCTGGCGCGATTTGCTGCCTCGGATTATCTCTATCAAAAGATCTATTATATCGCAGGCTTTTATGAGTCCTTCCTGAACTTCTTTTTTCAGAAGTTCCGCCTGAAGCAGATTCTGATATTTTCTCGTCGCGATTTCAAAACGGAAATCCACATGATACTCTATCATTTTTTTCAATCCGCATGTTTCAGGTCTGCCTCCGGCAACCGCGAGCATATTTACGCTGAATGTGTCCTCCAGTTTTGTCTTTTTATATAACAGGTTTTTCAGTTTCTCGGGATCAGCGCCCTTTTTCAGTTCAAGCACGATCCTTATTCCTTCTTTAGAGGACTGATTCGATATGTCTACGATCTCAGGAGCTTTTCTGTTTTCAACAAGATCGGCCACATCGTTTAAAAATTTTCCGATATTCGCGCCTATCATCGTATATGGAATTTCAGTGATGACAAGGGACTGTTTTCCGTTCTTTCCCTTTTCAACTTCTACTTTTCCGCGTACCCTGATCTTACCTGTTCCGGTTTCATAAATTTCCGCGAGATCGTCTTTGTTGACTATTTCGCCTCCCGTAGGAAAATCAGGGCCTTTTATATATTTTAATAGTTCCTCTGTCGAAATATCCTCTGATCTTATATAAGCCTTTACGCCGTCTACAACCTCCGCGAGATTGTGAGGCGGTATACTCGTTACCATTCCGACCGCTATGCCTTCGGATCCGTTTACAAGTATATTTGGTATCCTTACAGGAAGCACTTCCGGCTCTTTTTC
>CASEDW010000194.1 GCA_949286775.1 uncultured Eubacteriales bacterium
ATTTATTATTCTGATGAGATTATCGGTCTTAAGGACGGAGTTGTGATTATAGATGGTTCTCCCGAAAATGTTATAGATAAAGACAGTATTGCCAAAATGTATGATATCGATCTTAATGTCAGAACAATTGAAGGGCAAAAATACGTTATGATAGTTTGATTTTTCAAAATAGTAGTTTTGATGACCGATACATGGCCGTATGAGAAAGAAAATTTACTCATACGGTCTGTTTTTTTAAAATTATATTTGCAAAAAAATCTTTATTTTCTTATGATATAACACGTATGATATTTGAGAAAGATTTTAAAGGAGAATAGAACTTATTTTGTCAGCTGTTGAATATAATAAAATTAATGATATAACCGTTGAAAATCAGCCGGTTCAGGAACCTGAGAGACAGTATTATTATATGGATAAATGCCGCGAAATAATTTCCGAAAGAACAAAAGAAAAAGGCCGCAGGCTTACTTTTTATGTTGAGACTTTCGGATGTCAGATGAATGCCAGAGATTCGGAAAAACTTCGCGGAATCCTTGAAAATATAGGCTTTGTTAGAAATGATTACGAGGAATCGGACGTTGTCATATATAACACATGCACAGTCCGCGAAAACGCCAATATACGCGTTTACGGTCGCCTCGGACATTTAAAGACTCTTAAGAAAAAAAATCCCGATATGATAATCGGTCTTTGCGGCTGTATGATGCAGGAAAAACATGTTGTGGAGAAAATTTCAAAAAGCTACAGACATGTAAATCTCATATTCGGAACGTTTAACATCTATAAGCTTTCGGAACTCTTATACAGAGTCCTTACCGAAGACAAGATGATCGTCGATATCATGGACAAAACAGAGGAGATAGTAGAGGAACTTCCTGTTGACAGAGAATATAAATTTAAATCAGGCGTCAACATCATGTATGGATGCAATAACTTCTGTACATATTGTATAGTTCCTTATGTCAGAGGCCGTGAAAAGAGCAGAGAACCGGAAGATATCATATCTGAGATCAAAAGACTTGCCGACGACGGCGTCAGGGAAGTGATGCTTCTGGGACAGAATGTGAATTCTTATGGCAAAGGCCTTGAGCCTTATGTTGATTTCGCTTCTCTTCTTCACAGAGTTTGCAAGATCGACGGTATAGAAAGAGTACGTTTTATGACTTCGCACCCAAAAGATCTCTCTGATGATCTTATCGACGCTATGGCGACGGAGCCTAAAGTATGTCCTCATATGCATCTTCCTCTTCAATCAGGAAGCAGCAGACTGCTTAAAATAATGAACCGTCACTATGATAAGGAAAGATATCTTGAGCTTGTTGAAAAAATCAGAAACAGGATTCCGGATATTTCGCTGACCACAGACATAATCGTAGGATTTCCGGGAGAAACCGAAGAGGACTTTAAAGAAACTCTTGACGTTGTAGATAAAGTCGGTTATGACAGCGCCTTTACTTTTATTTATTCAAAGCGTACAGGAACGCCTGCTGCCGATATGCCTGATCAGGTTCCTGAAGATGTGACAAAGGAACGCTTTGACAGGCTCCTTGCCCTCGTTCAAAAAAGAGCAAAAGAGCGATGCGCCAGGTTTGAAGGAAAAACCATGCCTGTTTTAGTCGAGCAGGTAAACGTACAGGATGACAGACTGGTGACAGGACGTCTCGCGAATAATCTTACTGTGCATTTTGAAGGAAGTTCTGATCTTATCGGACAGATTGTGGATGTAAAGTTAAAGGAATGCAAAGGATTTTACTATATAGCTGAACAGGCGTGATATTTTACCGGTATTTGGAGGATAAAATGGCTATTTCACCAATGATGAAGCATTATCTTGAAACAAAAGAAAAAAATCCGGGCTGTATTGTCTTTTACAGGCTCGGGGATTTCTATGAGATGTTTTTTGATGATGCCAAGCTGGTGTCAAAAGAACTTGAATTGACATTGACAGGAAAAGACTGCGGACTTGAGGAGCGCGCGCCTATGTGCGGCGTTCCTCATCATGCCGCCGACGTATATATAAAAAAGCTTGTGGACAGAGGATACCGTGTCGCCATATGTGAGCAGGTGGAAGATCCCAAGACGGCAAAGGGAATCGTAAAGCGTGAAGTTGTGCGTATAGTAACTCCCGGCACTATCTTAAATCAGGAAGGACTTGAAGACGAAAAGAACAATTATATCTGCTGCGTCGCCGCGAGAAACGGCGAATATGGTTTTGCCATCGCCGATATTTCTACAGGACGCTGTATGATATCAGAATTAAAAAACAAGGGACGTCTTCTTGACGAGATATATAAATTTTCTCCGGCCGAAATATTGTGCGACGACGAGTCTTTAAACGGCGCCGTGAATTCCGAGGAAATTTCAAATCGTATACAGACGTCGGTAAATAAGCTTCCGGACTGGTATTTTGATGAAAACGGCTGTGAAAAAATAATTACTGATCATTTTAAAGGAAGACTTGAAGGACTTGGGCTTGTGGATTTTCCGCTCGGAGTAATCGCGGCGGGAGCGCTGTTTCAGTATCTCTTTGAAACTCAAAAGACTCAGCTTTCACAGATGAATACGATCACTCCCTATGTGGCCGACAGATATATGCTGATAGACAGCTTTACAAGGCGCAATCTTGAGCTGACTGAGACGATGCGTGAAAAAACGAAAAAAGGTTCTCTGTTATGGGTCCTCGATAAAACAGGAACCGCTATGGGCGCCAGAATGCTGAGGTCGTTTATGGAACAGCCTCTGATCGATAAAGATGAGATAGAAGAGCGCCTTTCCTGCGTCGAAGAATTATGCGAAAAGCCTATCGACCGCGATGAAATGCGCGAATATCTCTCTTCTGTCTATGATCTGGAGAGACTCATCAGCCGTATCGCGAATAAATCAGCCAATCCGAGAGATTTGATCGCCTTCAAAACTTCCCTTCAGGTTTTGCCGTACATACGAAGGCTCCTTGAAAACTTTGACTGCGATCTTATAAATAAAATCAAAGAAGAGCTCGACCCCTGCGAAGATATCGCTTCTTTGATAGAAGCGGCTATTTCAGACGATCCGCCGCTTCAAATGCGCGACGGCGATATAATAAAGAGCGGATACAACGAAAAAGTAGACGAATTCCGCCAGGCGAAACAAAACGGAAAGCAGTGGCTTTTAGAGCTGGAAGATCGTGAAAAAGAACGTACAGGAATAAAGAACCTTAAAATAAAGTACAACCGCGTTTTCGGATATTATCTTGAAGTGACAAATTCCTTTAAAGAACTTGTTCCAGAGGATTATGTACGCAAGCAGACTCTTACAAACGCCGAGCGTTTTACGACTCAGGAGCTTAAGAATCTTGAAGATATTATTCTTGGAGCTGAGGATAAACTTTCGTCTCTTGAATACGATATTTTCTGCGAAGTAAGGGAACATATATCTGATAATATAGCGAGAATCCAGAAAACAGCGGCGTCGGTAGCGGCTCTGGATGCCTTCGCGTCGTTATCTTATGTCGCGATGCGCAACAGATTTGTCCGTCCTTCGCTGAACAATGAAGGAGTAATCGATATCAAAGAGGGACGCCATCCTGTTGTGGAACAGGTGATTCCAAACGATATGTTTATTCCAAACGATACTTATCTTGATAATACCGACTGTCTCATATCTGTTATCACCGGACCTAACATGGCGGGAAAATCAACATATATGCGTCAGAACGCCCTTATAGTTCTTATGGCTCAGATGGGATCCTTTGTTCCTGCCGCCTCAGCGAACATCGGAATATGCGACCGTATATTTACCAGGGTAGGCGCTTCGGATGACCTGGCAAGCGGTCAGTCTACATTTATGGTTGAAATGACTGAGGTAGCGAATATCTTAAGAAACGCCACGGCGAACAGTCTTCTTATACTTGACGAGATAGGCAGGGGCACCAGCACTTTTGACGGATTGTCGATCGCCTGGGCCGTTATAGAGCATATCGCCGATAGAAAAAAGCTCGGGGCTAAAACCCTATTCGCGACTCATTATCACGAACTTACTGAACTTGAAGGAAAACTTAGCGGCGTAAAGAATTTCTGCATAGCGGTAAAGGAAAAGGGAGACGATATAGTATTTTTAAGAAAGATAATCAGGGGCGGAGCTGACAAGAGTTACGGCATACAGGTTGCGAGACTTGCGGGAGTGCCTGAAAGCGTTTTACAAAGAGCTAAAGAACTTGGAGAACAGCTTGTGGACGCTGATATCACTTCAAAAGTCAAAGATATTGCTGAAAACAATCAGTCTTTAGAAAATAATGTAAAGGAAGATACCGCAGAATACAGGCAGCTTTCGCTGTTTGACAATACTATAGAAAACGACGTCGCCGATGAAATCAGGAAACTCGACGTCGCGAATATGACTCCGATGGAGGCTTTGAACATACTTTACGAATTGCAGAAAAAATTATAAACAGGTTTGTTTTAAATGAGAGAAATCGAATTACTTGATCAAAATACAATAGATAAAATAGCGGCGGGAGAAGTTGTGGAGCGTCCCGCCTCTGTAGTTAAAGAATTAATTGAAAATTCAATAGATTCAGGAGCAAACGCCATAACAGTCGAGATCAAAAGCGGCGGCATCGAATTTGTAAGAATAACCGATAACGGTTGCGGAATCGATTCATCCCAGGTGCGGAAGGCGTTTCTTCGCCATGCCACCAGCAAATTGCGTCAGATTTCCGATCTCGGGACCATTTCTTCTCTTGGTTTCAGGGGCGAGGCTCTCTCGAGTATCGCGGCCGTCTCCCAGGTAGAACTGATTACGCGCGACGCTGACAGCATCACCGGCGTGAGATATCAGATAGAAGGCGGAATTGAAAAAAGTTTTGAAGAGATAGGTGCGCCTTTTGGCACTACATTTATCATGCGTCATCTTTTTTTCAATGTTCCGGCGAGAGCGAAATTCTTAAAATCTCCCGTATCCGAAGGCAACGCTGTAACTTCATATGTGGAGCAGCTTGCCCTTTCCCATCCTGAAATATCCTTTAAATATATGGTAAACGGTAATACAAAACTGTATACGTCAGGGAACGGAAATCTCAAAGAGGCCGTTTATTCGATATATGGCAAAGAAGCAGTAAGATCGCTTATTCCCTTTGAATATCAATCCGATATTTTAAATATCTCAGGATTTCTTGGAAACGCTGAAAGTTCCAGAGGCAACCGCGGTTTTGAGATTTATTTTATCAATGGCAGATATGTCAGAAACAAGATCATATCTAAAGCGATAGAAGACGGTTACGCCGGCGTTTTGATGCAGCACAGATATCCCTTTGTCGTTTTAAATATCGATCTTTCTAAAGATAAAGTAGACGTAAACGTTCATCCTGCGAAACTCGAAGTCAGATTTTCGGAACAGGAACTCGTTTACAAATATTTGTCAGAAGCCGTAAAAAGCGCGATTCACGATCATCAGAGCATTCCGGCGATGAGTCTTGACAATGTAAAAACCAAAAAATCAATTAGCACTGTCACGGAAAATACTTCAAAAGTTTCGACAAACGATGTACAGAAGGATTCAGAACCGGCATTTAAATCTGAAATTAATATTGCGCATAAAACAACGACAGAAGAAAAATCTGAAATCAGCGTTGAATCTTTGCGTGAAGCAAAGTCAGACTATAATTTTTCAAAAAAAGATGAGCTTCCCAGGATAAAAAAACAGCCTGATTTTTCGGTGACGAAAAAAGTGCCGGAACTTGTTAAGGAAAAACAGCCTCCGGCAAATGAAA
>CASEDW010000195.1 GCA_949286775.1 uncultured Eubacteriales bacterium
GTTATGGGAAGGAACGGACTTGGAAAATTGCAGTCTGATCCTGATGACGCGCCTCTTCAGGCAAGCGTAATGATTCACATGATCTTTGAAAGAGATGGCGGCGGACTCAGAAGATATTCTTTCGGATATACGGGCGCTCATCTAAAAGACGGAAAACTGCTTCCTATCCCATGCGAAGGAAAGACGGTAACGGCTGAAAACGGAAGAATGCAGCTTGTCCATCTGCTGTATGAATATACGAATCAGGCTTATATACTGCCAAGGCTTTACGCGGAATTTGGAGATCAGAAACCGAGCATGGTTATGCCGCCGTATCCTGAAGACAAGATACCTCTGCTGAAAAGAGCCGGACTGATCAAGTGAGATAAGCACAGAAGGCAGGTGAAATTTATGATAAATATTACAACTGAATTCGCTGTCGTTGCTGCGGGACCTGCAGGACTCGCCGCGGCAATAGCCGCCTCAGAAATGGGAATTAAAGTATGTGTTTTTGAAAAAGCAGCTGTTCCGGGCGGCGCCGCGAGGATGGGAATGGGGCCTCTTGGAATAGAAAGCAAGATTCAGAAGCGCAGTATGATCGGATTTAAGAAAGAAGAGGCATTCAAGCGTTTCATGGAATATGTGCAGTGGAAAGCAGACGCGAATCTTGTGCGCAATTACTTCTGGAAATCGGGAGATACTATCGACTGGCTTGAAGAAATGGGAGTTCCGTTCTGGGGAGCGGGGAAGTATTTCCCGGAGTCGGAAGCCACATGGCATAAAGTGCTTCCGTACAATTCCACTGAGCCTGTTCCGGGCGGCGGCGCTGTTATGTGCGATATTATGAAAAAAAGAGCGGAAGAGCTCGGAACTGTATTTTATATGGAAACTCCTGTAAAACGTCTTATCACTGAAGACGGAAATGTAACAGGACTTGAAGCCGAAAGCAAGTCGGGAGAGACTTATCATGTGGAAGCGAAAGCGGTGCTTGTGGCCACGGGAGGATTTTCTGATAATCCTGAAATGATAAAAGAAGAGACGGGATATGAATTCGGAAAAGACATGTTTAACAATCGTGTTCCCGGAGACGTGGGCGACGGTCTGAAAATGGCCTGGGCAGCGGGAGCTGCCAGAAGCGATATCACTATGGAAATGATCCTGCATACGGGAATTCCGCGCCGCTTTTACAACGGAGCGGCATTGTTCAGGCAGCCGGCGGCTCTCGTCATAAACGCTAACGGACAGCGTCTGATGAATGAAGAAGTGCTCCAAAATACAGCCGTTTCAGCGAATATTGTAAAAATGCAGCCGAGAAAAAGCGCTTACGCGATCATAACTGACGAGATCGTCGAATATTACAGAAAAAACGGTCTTGATTTCCCTAATTTTTCGGCAGGACCGGCCGGAGTGCTTACGGACTTTGAACCGGGATTTGCGAATGCGCGGGATAAATATCCTGACTGCGCTTTTATAGCGGGCAGCATCGAAGAGCTGGCTTCTCAGATGGATATTCCATATGAGAAACTTAAAGAGACGATCGATATATATAATGAAAGCTGCGAGCTTCACTATGACGACTATATGTGCAAAGAACGGCGTTATCTGCATAAGATTGAAGGAAAAATATACTATGCGGAAAGGATAGCGCTCGGAGCCTACGGAAGCCTCGGCGGTATAGCGATAAACTCCGATCTGGAAGTTATAGATACAGACGGAAAAGTAATGCCGGGATTTTACGCGGCGGGAAGCGACGTCTGCACCATATACGCCGGCACTTATATGTTCTATTATCCCGGAAATACTATGGGATTCGCGTTAAATACGGGACGTATGGCAGGTGAAAACGCCGCAGCATACATCAGAAAACAGGAAAAAACTCCTTGAAAGGAGGATCAATATGAAGATACTTGGAATATTTGCCGGAAGGCCGAGACAGGTCAGTGAATTCTGGCTGCAGACTGCTCTTAAAGCCGCCGCAGATGAAGGGGCGGAAGTAGAGCTTATCAATCTGCGGGATCTGAAAATACATCCCTGCACAGGATGCAGAGTCTGCCATAAAGACCGTTTCCGCACCGGAGAAGGCGGAGAGTGCATATTTAAAGACGATATGCCGTGGGTGGATGAAAAAATACTTGAATGCGACGGAATGATCGTATGCATGCCATGTTTTGAAAATTCACCTCCGAGCGAATTCAAGCTCCTTCTTGACAGGCTCGGACCTTCGCACGACGTGGTAGCCGTAAGAGACGGACATGAAAAACTGCTGGCGGCAGGTAAAAAGGGCGTCGATGAAAGATGGTTTAAGAAACGTCCGTGCGCGTTTATTTCCCACGGCGGAAGCGAATGGACAACCCTTGGACTTCCGGTGATGAGCGTTATGGCGGTGCCCCTTGGAATGAAGATAGTCGATCTCATTAATTTCTCTTTTAATATGCACTGCGCCATGGATGAGAAAAATATTGAAAGAGTTCGCAGACTGGGAAGAACAGTCGCGAAAAACATGGGACTGCCTGAAGATCAGATGAAATACATGGGAGATTTCGGACACTGTCCTATGTGCCATAATTCCACCATGGTTCTGGGTAAAAAGGCCGACGATGTGACATGTGCGGTCTGCGGAATAAAAGGAACGATTTCCGTAGAGGACGGCGAGATCAAAATAAGTTATGATCCGAAACAATTTGAACTTTCCCATGTGACTGACAGCGGAAAGTATATACATCTGCTCGATATGAACAGCCAGGGAAAAGAAGAAATGAGAAAGTGGAGAGAAGTCGCGCCTCAGATGGAAAAACTTATCCGTGACGGAACGTCTTATTTTACGGTTTCAAAACCTGACAGAAAGTAAAGCTATATTATATGATTTAATAAATGCAGCCGGAATCTTTTTTGGTTTCCGGCTGTGTTTTTGTGTTATACTAATCACATCAAAACTTCCAAATCTACCATTATTGACGCATCAGGCGCGTCAGAAAGAGGTAAAAATGCAGGTCAGACATCTGGAATACTTTGCTGAGATAATAAGAAACGGTTCGATAAACAGCGCGGCAAAAAATCTGTATATTTCTCCGCAGGCACTGTCGTCTATAGTATCAAATCTGGAGAGCGAGATAGGATGCTCGCTTCTTGTAAGAAACAGGCATGGAGTGACGGCTACAGAAGCCGGAAAAACAGTTTATCAAGATCTTCAGACGATACTTCCCATAATAGGCGAATGGAATAATCTTGGAAACAAAGAAACAAAGACGACGCTGGATCTGTATGTTTCCCTCGCGATGGCGGCCTCGATGAAC
Source organism: uncultured Eubacteriales bacterium (assembly GCA_949286775.1). Lineage (GTDB taxonomy): Bacteria > Bacillota > Clostridia > Lachnospirales > Lachnospiraceae > Alectryocaccobium. Next base: position 3,273 of record CASEDW010000195.1, read on the forward strand.
AGTTTCCTGATAAAAATGGAAGAGCGTCATCCTGATCTGTCGATAATAACCCATGAATTGAGAGGAAAGACCATTTGCGACCGCACGGTCAAAAAAAATCATATGATGGCTGTAGTAACTCTTACGGATAGTATTTACGATATGCTGAGAAAAGGTTTCGAGAAAATCAATCTGGAACTGCTGAAGCTTTCTGACGATGAGTTTTGCGTTGTAATAGGAAAGGAGTATTTTCCGGGACTTAGTGAAATCACGCCGGAAGATGCCAGAAAGATGAAGCTGATATATTCAGCTGACGCCGACGATATCATAGGCCGACGTTTTATAAATGAGTTTGGATACCAGCATGTGTCTAAAATAGAGAGCCATTCGAGTATATTATGTATGGCGGCCTTAAATCAGGGAGCTATAATACTTCCGAAAAAAGCGGTTGAAGCCGAGCCTCTATACAAAAGCGGAATGCTGAGGGCGCTTAAATTTTCCGAAGAAAAAATGATGACAAGGCATTATCTTCTTGCGCCGGCGGACGAGCTGCTGTCTCAGGAAGAGAAAACTCTTAAAGAAGAAATAATAGGGTATTACAGGGAATGGCAGTAATAATTGCCACGACATAATTGCAATTTTTTGCAATTGTGCAAATTAGTGGACATATTGTTTCAGAACCATTATTATATAAATATAGCTGGAACGGATTTGCGTGCAATTGGATTTTTAATTAAAAAGAATGAGCAAGACACAAAAATCACGTGGATTAATTAGTAACAGTTAACAAAAAATTTAATAAATGGAGGTAAAAAGATATGCCAAATATGATGGCCGGTTACGTTCAGTTACCGCAGCTCGAAGAATACAAAGAGTGGTTTAAAGATCATTTTGATCTTTACAGAGAAGACGGTATTCTTCAGGTTACAATGAAAACAAATGGACACCGTATGTGTTGGAGTGGTGCAAACCACAGAGCTATGTCTCAGCTTTCAAGAGTTATCTCTCTTGACAGAAAAAATGAGATCATCATCTGGACTCACATCGGAGATTACTGGATGACAGATAAGGATCCGTACGGATGGGAGACATACGCAGAAGAAAGATTTGAGCATCAGTTTATCGATGATACAAACCTTATCAAGAACATGATCTTTGATATCGACGTTCCTACTATCGGTGCTGTTCCGGGACCTGGATTCCACTGGGATTCTGTTCTTCTTTGCGATATCACTATCTGTTCAGAGAAAGCAGTATTTGATGACGACCATCTTTACTTCGGTCTTGTACCGGGCGACGGTATGTTCATGCTTATGCAGTACCTTATCGGTGTTAAGAAAGCTAACTACATTGCAGCAACAGCTCGTCAGTTTACAGCTCAGCAGGCATTTGACTGGGGATTTGTATCAGAAGTAGTTGAGCACGGCAAAGTAGTTGAGCGTGCATGGGAAATCGCTCGTATACTTAAGAGCATTCCTTACGAAACAAGAACAATCTTCTCAGATCTTTGCAAACGTCCGTTTGTACATCTTCTTGCAGACGATCTTAAGCTTCATACAGTTGAAGAGCAGTATTCAACAGTATATCGTATCGCAGCTCAGGATTACGGCGAGGCTCAGACAGATGAGAAGGATATGGGTATGATTCATCACTTCCGCTTCAGAAGCGAAGAAGGTATGAAGTTAGTTCAGGCTCCTGTTCACAGCTATCAGGAAATCAAAGATAAATGTGCAGCATGGGGTAAGAAAGTCGGATGGGTAACACCATACGAAGAGTTCGGCTACGATAAAAAATAATAATAAAAAAATCAGAGGTGAAGAGAATGAGTGACAAAGTAATTATCACTGCTGCGCTTACAGGTGCAGTTACTCCTAAAGAGAAAAATCCTAATATGCCGCTTACACCGGCAGAGATCATCGAAGACGCTTACAACTGCTGGAAAGCAGGCGCTGCTGTAGTTCACATCCACACAAGACATGAGGATGGAAAAGGCGCTATGAACACTAAAGCGTTCGCAGAGATCGTAAAAGGTATTCGTACACAGCATCCTGACTGTGATGTTATCATCAACTGTACATCATCAGGCGCTTCATGGGAGCATCCTGCAACAGATGAAGAGAGATTTCTTCATCATATGACGGTTCCGGGTATCGAGATGGGTTCATACGACGCCGGTACATTTAACTGGATGCCAACAAATGTTTTTGAAAACAGTCCTGAATTTCTTCAGAAACTCGGCGATGCTTATATTGAAAAAGGAATCAAACCTGAAATCGAGATCTTTGATGTCGGAATGCTTGGCATAACTAGTTACTTTGTTAAAAACGGTCATCTTCCATCACCTTGCCATTATCAGTTCTGCCTTGGAGTACTCGGCGGAATGCCTGCAACAGTTGAGAACCTTACATACCTTGTTAACCATATCCCTGAGGGATCAACATGGTCGGCGTTCGGCGTAGGCGCTCAGCATCTTCCAATCATGTTCGCTGCTCTTGCACTCGGCGGAAATATCCGTGTAGGTCTTGAGGACAACGTATACATGTCAAGAGGAGTTCTTGCTTCTAACGTTAAACTTGTAGAAAGA
>CASEDW010000196.1 GCA_949286775.1 uncultured Eubacteriales bacterium
AGGAACAGGTGAATAAAATGGCAATTGACAAAGTAAAAGAATATTTTAGAAAATATGGCATGGAAGACCGTATAATGGAGTTTGACGTTTCAAGCGCGACGGTCGAACTGGCGGCTAAAGCGCTGAACTGCGAGCCATGCAGGATCGCGAAGACACTTTCATTCATAGTCGAGGATCATCCTGTGCTCATCGTCGCTGCGGGCGACGCGAAGATAGATAATTCTAAATTCAAAAAACAGTTCCACACGAAAGCGAAGATGATAGGCTTCGACGATGTGGAAGAGATGATCGGACACGCCGCCGGAGGAGTTTGTCCGTTTGCGGTGAACGACGGAGTAGAAATCTTTCTTGATGAATCGCTGAAACGTTTTCAAACGGTATTTCCGGCGTGCGGAAGCAGCAACAGCGCGATCGAACTTACTCCGGATGAACTTGAAAAGTACGCCGCGCCGTCAGGATGGATCGATGTATGTAAGTTAAACAGCGGCAATTAATTGTGATCATGATATTTTGCTGCCCATTTTTTAAATATGCTAAGGAGAAAATCGGAGACTTTGTTGTATTCAGAGTCTCCTTCTGTTTTTCTGACAAAAATAACTGTCAGATTTATCTCATCGATGGTTTTGGCAACCGTAAATGATGAACAGCGGTCAAATGACCATTCGTCGGATATGGCCGAGCCGACTCCAGAGATGACGTTCATAAAAGCCGAATGACCTGAGCTGACTTCCTTTACGATCAGTTTTGTATGCGAAAAGATTTCGCTGTATGTGTCAAGATAGGTATATAAAAACTGCTTTGACTCGATCGTATATAAAATGGGATCGAGCTTTTCAGTATTTATAGTACCGTTTTCTACGGCGGGATTGTCTTTATGAGTATAGAGCGAGGAATGAATGTCGGCTACAGGCTTTTTTGAGTAATTTTTTGTCGGCTCAAACGCCGATTGCAGCGTGAAAGCAAAGTCAAGGCTGCCATTTGAAATAGAACTGTTGATCGTGAGGGGAGACGCGAAGTCAAAGACAAATTCTATGTCTTTTAAATCTTCCGGCAGTTCGCTATTACACAACTCAATAAATTTTGGCATATACCAGGATTCTAAAATCCCGACTCTGTATACGTGTTTGGTATCTGATAAAAGATATTTTACGCGAAAGTCCGTCTCTTCCAGATTTTTAAGCGTTGTATTGAAAAAATTAAAGTAAGCTTCTCCTGAACGGGTGATCTGTACCTTGCCGCCTTTTTTTCGCTCTACAAGAATCGCTCCGACTTCTTCTTCAAGGGCGGAAATATTTTTACTGATGGCCGGCTGAGACATATAGAGTATCTCGGCGGCTTTTGTAAAGCTTTTCAAGTTATATAATGCGACAAAGCATTTCATCTGAGTTATATTCATATTATTTTCCTCCGAGGCTATTATAGCATGTCCTGATCAAATGGTGCAAATATATTCCATTTGGTTATTAATTTCCGCATTTTCTTAATTGGACATTTTACAGGCCAGGGATTAGTATTAAAGCATGATCAAATGAATTGCATATGCATGAAATTTGAAGTAATTCGTGGTATCATAAGTATTAATCATAATACAAAACAGAAGTATAAGGAGAGATGCTCATGAAAAGTTTAGGATTTCCGGGAAGTTTCAAGTATGGCAGCGGAATATTAAAAGATTTTGAACAGATCACATCATGCTATGGTTCAAAGTATGTATTTATCGGAGGAAAACGTTCCACAGCAGCTGTCAAAGATGAGATCATTTCAAGCTTTAAGAGCGGCAATTCGAGCTATGAATTTATCGAATGCGGAAAGATCGCTACATTGAGCGAGATCGCGAGAGTCGAAGCCCTTGACGCGGTTAAGAATGCTGATGTGGTATGCGCGATCGGAGGCGGAAGCGCTATGGACGTGGCAAGAACAGTAGGAAACCGTCTGAAAAAAGCCCTTGTCATGATACCGACGACAGTCGCTTCAGACGCGCCGTGTTCATCTGTATCTGTTTTCTATTCTGAAGACGGAAAATCAGTTACGGGAGATCAGGTTTTTCATAAATGCCCCGATCTCGTAATGGTAGATTCAAAGGTTATCGCCGAAGCGCCGACAAGACACATAGCAGCCGGTATGGGTGACGGACTTGCGACATATTATGAAGCGACAACAAATTACAATAATCCAAAGAGAAACGACATTACAGAGCTTGGAATGACTCTTGGAGAGCTGGCACGCGATCTTATTCTCACATACGGACAGGATGCGTACAAATCGGTTGAACTCAAAGCCGTTACACCGGCTCTTGAAAAAGTTATCGAGGCAAACTGTTTCCTTTCAGGAACAGGCGGAGCAAACTCGGGATGTTCGGCTGCTCACGGAATCGGTGATTATCTCACGGGAGTTCAGCATTGTCACGATTTCATGCACGGAGAGAGGGTATTCGTAGGTCTTATGGTGCAGCTTATCCTTGAGGATTATCCGAAGGAAGAGCTTATAGATCTTATGGAATTCGGAAGAAGCGTAGGACTTCCGCTTTGTCTTAATGATCTTCATGTTGAGAACGTCGAAGAGACGGCTTATGAAATGGCAAAAGGTCTTCAGAACGATCATTTCATGGTAATGCTCAACTGCGATTACAGCGTTGACATCCTTGCGGGCGCTTTTATTCTCGCAAACAAGATCGCGTCGGAGATCAAATAATTAAGTATTAGATTAAATAATTTCAATCTGAGATCGAATAATTAAGTTTAAAATTTAATTTTTAAGGTGAGGTTATATAAAATGAAAAGGTTAATGTTTCCGGGTACTTTTTATGTAGGAAATGATATTTTAAAAGATTTTACAAAACTTGCTTCCTGCTACGGCAAAAAATTTGTATTTATCGGAGATGAAGTTTCATTAAACGTATCAAAGGATCAGCTCGCGTCAAGCTTTGAGGGAAGCGACTGCGAATGCACTTTTATCCTCGGCGGAAAGCTCTGCTGTACTTCGGAGGTAGAGAGAATATCAAATATCGAAGAAGTTAAGAACGCCGATTGTATCTGTGCTGTCGGCGGCGGCGGAAGCATGGATATTTCAAAAGCAGTGGCATGGGAATCAGGCAAAAATCTCGTTATGATTCCTACAACGGCGTCGTCAGACGCGCCATGTACATTCGTATCATTGAGATATTCGGAGGACGGAGCGCACATCATTTCGGATTATATGCATTACAAATGTCCTGAAATGGTCATGATTGATTCAAAGATCGTAGCGAATGCTCCTACAAGGCTTATCGCGGCCGGAATGGGCGACGCGATGGCTACATGGTACGAGGGAACAGCCTGCTACAGAAACAAAAAAGAAGGACCGCAGATAACAGAGACAGCGATAGCTCTTTGCGAAATGTGCAAAAAGATAATTCAGCGCGACGGTCTTGCCGCTTATGAAGCCGTTAAAGCAAAGATCGTTACTCCGCAGCTTGAAAATGTAGTTGAAGCAAACTGCTTCCTTTCAAGTATGGGCGGCCTCAATTCGGGAAACGCGTGCGGACACGGATTCGGCGACTGGCTCGCTTCTGTAGAAGGCGGTCACGATTATCTTCACGGTGAGAGAGTTTTCGTAGGGCTTATCGTTCAGATGATTCTTGAAAAATATCCTATGGAAGAGATACTTAACATGATCGAATTCGGACGCGCAGTGGGACTTCCTGTATGCGTTGGAGACGTGACAAAAGAGGACGTCAAAGAAGTTGCCGAAAGAGCCGGAAAAGAGCTTCAGGACGATCATTTCATGGTAAATCTTAACTGTGATTATTCTCCGAATGTTCTTTCGGGAGCTATTCTTTACGCTCAGTATCTCGCTGACAATCTCGAGGATGAGATGATTATCTTTTGATGATGTTAAGCAGCATGA
>CASEDW010000197.1 GCA_949286775.1 uncultured Eubacteriales bacterium
AAATTCTTCTTCTGTCATTCCTGCTATACGAAAACAATATCCTATAGACACACTACTCTGTGTATAATAAGCAAGTGCCACTGCCTGTCTCGCGAACTGATTTGCCTGCTCAAGGCTCATTTTTGTATCATAAAGAACTTCATCCGGTATGCTTACTGCTATTTGACACATAAATTATCCCTCCATTCTACATATGGCAATTTTTCTTTAATTTACCACACTTTTTATTTGGCGACCAGCACAAGCTCTACATATAGCGCAACTTTACTTTTCTCTAACTTAACTTTATACTATTGTAAAATAAAGAAAAGAGGTGCGATTTTCAATGAAAGTTCTTATGATAAACGGCAGCCCGAGAAAAAACGGAAATACTTCAATTGCTCTTTCCGAAATGGAAAAAATTTTTAAATCCGAGGGGATAGAAACAGAAACCATACAGATAGGCGCGATGAACATCCGCGGATGCATCGCATGCGGAGCATGCGCAGAAAAGGGTTCATGTATATTTGACGACATCGTAAACGAAGCCGCCTCTAAATTTAAAGAAGCCGACGGTCTTGTTATCGCAAGTCCTGTTTATTACGCATCAGCAAATGGAACGTTAGTCTCTTTCCTTGATCGTCTTTTCTACAGTTCGCATTTTGACAAAACGATGAAGGTCGGCGCGAGCATCGCAGTAGCACGCAGAGGCGGAACATCCGCTACATATGATGAGCTCAACAAATATTTCGGCATAACCGGCATGCCTATCGCTACCGGCACATACTGGAATAACGTCCACGGACACGCAGCCGGAGAAGCCTCACAGGATCTTGAAGGACTGCATACCGTGCGCGCTCTATCCCGCAATATGATCTTCCTTATGAAGAGCATCGCTCTCGGCAAGGAAAAATACGGCCTTCCGGAAAAAGAGAAGAAAATTTATACAAACTTTATAAGATAAAAATTGAAACAGAAAAAGCAGCTCCGGTTTGTACTTTTCCTACACACCGGAACTGCTTTTTATTATGGATTCAATAGATTTAATTTTTACTCTACACTCTTCAGCGACTCTACCATATCGATCTTCTTGAAGTGGCTGTACATCACAAGATTTACAAGTATAGAGAAGACCGCCGTAAGCGCGGCGCATATCAGATAGCTGGTAACGCCTATATTTCTTCCGAACATCATCATATCTACTTCCACCGTCGAAATAGTGAACAGATGAAGGAACGTTCCGAGAACAGCTCCCGCCGCTATGCCTATAAGTGTAAGGATTATATTTTCCCTGTAAATATACATCGCGACTTCCATATTGTTGAATCCGAGAACCTTTAATGTCGCCAGCTCCCGTCTTCGCTCTGTGATATTGATGCTGTTCAGATTGTAAAGAACTACACATGCCAGCAGCGCAGCTGATATAATCAATACCCAGATGACAAGATTAAGCGTATCGAGCATATCCTCTATCTGATTTTCCAGATCGCTTGTAAGACTGACTCCGGCGCAGGCGTCATTTTCAAGCATATAAGTCGAAAACGCCTTTTCATATTCCTCTGTCTGATTGTCATATTTCACATAGAAATAATTATACTCCGGTTCCTCGCCGAAAATCTCTGTATAAGTTTCCGCCGTCATGAAAGCATAATGCTGAACATAGTTTTCAACGATCTCTTCGACCTTAACCTCTTTTGAGTCTATGCCGTCGGCATCTTCTATGATGATTGAGTCTCCCACCGATACGTCCAGCATATCGGCAGTTTTCTCCGACAGCGCAACTCCATTTTCCGGATAATCATACGTCTGCTTTGTCACTCTGTCTCTGAATCTGACAAAGTCAAACACATTGTCTGTCTCTTCCGGAACATATATAAATGCCGATCTGTCTATTCCGTTTGCTTTAAGCGTAACTGAAGCCTGACACAATTCCATGTAATCTTCAACGCCTGAATAGTTCTTTATCTCACCTTCCAGCGTCCGGATTTCCTGTTCATCGGCTTCCGCGTCTATCGCTATTGCCGCGTCGTGCTTGAATATTTCACGGAACTGGTTCTGAGCGACTACAGTGATCGAGTCCCTGAGCCCAAATCCTACGAGCATAAGGCTCATGCATCCGCCTATGCCTATTATCGTCATTATAAAACGTTTTTTATATCTGAAAAGATTTCGAAGCGTGGATTTCTGCGTGAAGTTCAGTTTCTTCCATATAAATGAAACGCGCTCAAGCAAAATCCTCTTTCCTATCTTCGGAGCTTCGGGACGCATAAGCTCAGCCGGTTTTTCTTTTAGCTGCTTTAATGTAGCCGCAAGCGTCGCGCCGCCTGTGCAAGCCACAGAAAGCACTATCGCCAGTATTCCCTGTGCCCAGTTATAAGGAACGAAATAATAAGGAATTCCTGTATAAAGCATGCCGTAAGACGACAATACTACTGCCGGAAGAAATTTTTCTCCCAGAAGCACGCCTATGACAGCGCCCGCTACTGTAGCCAGAAGAGCATATCCGATATATTTCGCCGCTATCTGAAGTCCGCTATAGCCGAGGGCTTTAAACGTGCCTATCTGCTGACGCTGTTCTTCAACCATTCGCGTCATACATGTAAGGCTTACAAGAACTGCCACCAGGAAAAATAAAACAGGAAATACATTGCCGAGGCTGTCAATTCTGTCCGCGTCCGATCCGTAGGATGCCACAGACTGCATCATCTCTCTGTCCAGAACATGCCATTTCGGTTTCTGAAGTTTTGCCAGTTCATCCTCAGCGTCCTGAATATCAAGTCTGCCCTTTTCTATTTCTTCCTGAGCGTCAGCTGATTTCTCATTGAATTCTTCATTGCCGTCTGTCCATTCTTTAAGGCCGTCTTCATATTCTTTAAGACCTTCATTGTAATCTTCTACAGCGCTTTCATATTCGGCTTTGCCTTCTTCGTATTCAGCCTTTCCTTCGTTGAACTCTTTCAAGCCCTCTTCATATTCGGCTTTTCCGTCGTTCAGCTGTCTTAAACCGTCTTCATACTGAGCAAGTCCCGAATTATATTCTGCCAGTCCGGCGTTATACTGCTGTTCATATGCTTCAAGAGCAGACTTCGCGTTTGCTATCTCGCTCCATCCGGCGTCGATCTGTTCCTGTCCGGCAGTAAGCTGATTTTTCGTTTCTTGCAGAACAGGTATCTGTGAAACAGCGCTTCCTATCTGTCCGATATAACCTTCAACCTGCTTAATTCCATCGTCAACCTGTTTGATTCCCGCCTCTATCTGAGCTTTATATGCGAGCAACTGCTGGTTGTCAGGGTCTGCCGCCAGCATATTTTCGACAGCTTCAAGCTGTGTATTGAGCTGTCCTTTTTGTGTATTTAACTGTTCTTTCTGTGTATTTAATTCCTGAAGCTGCTCATTTAACCAGGCGTTTAAATCCTCAAAACTCAAATTGTCAGGATTGATCAGAGCCATGGCCTGATTGTACTGTTCCCAGCCTGCCTGCAGTTCCGCCGCCTTTTGATTCAAAAGTTCTTCATTTTCGGCTATCTGAGCTTTTCCGTTCGCTATCTCTACGGCTCCGCTGTCCAGTTCCGCCTTGGCAGCGTCAAGCTCCGCTTTCGCATCTGCA
>CASEDW010000198.1 GCA_949286775.1 uncultured Eubacteriales bacterium
ATTACATCCTCATGTTTTTGCGGTCCTCATAGACACAAAATCGTATGTAAACATCCGATTTGTGTCCATTTGTCCCTTGACTCATATCAACTTATCTTCATGAAAGGGCAATGAGGTATTTATGGGAAGCATAATAGATTATATGAACTGGAGAGGCGACCTCACATTTGAGACGGATCCCTTTAATGAGGCGGACAATCTGATTTTAAATGACGTAACTTACGCGCATATGGAAAATTATGTCAGACCGGAGGAAAGAATTACTCTCGGTGAAGCCGCGAAAAGATATCTCGCCGGTACAAATGACCCCGCTTTTACACTCGGAGTTGATTCCATAAATAACATAGGAAAGACAAAAAGATTTAAAGATATCGTTTTCTATGATCTTGAAGCTGAAGTACGGCCGGGATGTCAGTTTGGCGCGGTTACGTATGAATTGCCGAATGATACGGAATATATCGTGTTTCGGGGAACCGACGAATCGATAGAAGGATGGCGCGAGGACTTTGAAACAAGTTATCATGAAACAGCCGGACAGACCCTTTCTTACGCCTATCTCGAAAGGCATATAAAGGAAAATGGAAAAAGATATATAGTCGGAGGACATTCAAAGGGCGGAAATTTAGCGATGTACGCTTCGATGATGCTTTCTGATGAAAAACAGGATCTTATAGAGAGAATTTATAATTTCGACGGCCCCGGAATCGCGCCTGAGATGCTCGACAGGGAAAAATTCAATAGGATCAGGAGCAAAATAGTAAAATACGTTCCGGAATACAGCGTCGTCGGACAGCTTTTTAAGTTAAAGCTCAAAGAAATAATTGTAAAGAGCGACGCCAAAGGACTGCTTCAGCACAATCCTACAAAATGGCAGATAATGAGAAATGAATTTGTCAAAACAGATAAACTGGACGACGACTGCGTTTTGATCAACAGAATATTTGCCGATTGGATAAAATCCACAAATATGAAAGAGAGGATCTCTTTTACAAAAGTTTTTTTCGATCAGCTTAAAGCGGACGGCGGCGAGTTTATTATAAATATAAAGGGACATACTTTTGGCGAAAGCATAAAAATGATAAAGAATTTTAATTCATTCGAAGAGGACGCCAGGAGAGCCTTTAAGAAATTTATATTGGCGGCGGCAAGAAATACGGCCGGGGTGTCGGGAGAAAAACTGTCAAATACTTTGAACAGGATTGCAGATAAACTAAAGGGAAGGAAAATAAGCAATAAGAAAAATGGATAAAAATGCAATAAAAAAATTCGTTTTATCAGCGAAAAAAACATTAACTGAGGATATCGGAAATGAAGAGGCGGCTTTAAGCTGGTTCATTCGATTATGCGCGATACGATTTATGGAAGTAAAGGGATATCTTCCCGAAGAAAAAAGGATATTCGCTGACAACTCAGGAGATTTAAATCCAAATAATTTATCTGAAGAAGATTTCAGAGAAGAGATACTTTCGATTTGCTTTGACCTTTCAAAAAAAATTCCCGCATTGTTTTCTGAAAACGAGATCAGAAGTATCGAAAAAATGCTGCCTGAAAAGCTTTTGGGAGAAAACAGCATAACAGAGCAGATGATAAGTATTATTCCTGAAGATGACTGGAATAATGTTCAGATATTAGGGTGGCTGTATCAGTATTATAACAGTGAAAAAAAGGATGAGATTTTCGCCGATCTTAAGAAAAACAAAAAGATCTCAAAAGAAAATATCCCTGCCGCGACACAGCTTTTCACGCCTGACTGGATTGTAAGATATATGACTGAAAATTCCCTCGGAAGATTGTGGGCTGAAAGTCATCCCGATTTTGCAGGGAAAAACAACTGGGATTATTATTTTGAGGAAGACAAACAGAGCGCCGATACAGAAAAGAAGCTTGAAGAAATACGAGTATCCGACAATATGTTAAAACCGGAGGAAATAAAGTGTATCGATCCGTGCTGCGGTTCGGGAAATATTCTCGTATATATGTTCGATATTCTGATGCAGATATACATTTCTGAAGGGTACAGATCTGAAGACGCGGCAAAACTTATTATAAAAAACAACATATACGGCCTTGATATAGATGAAAACGCGTCAAAAATCGCGGAATTTTCAATAATGATGAAAGGCCGTCAGTATGATGAGAATTTCCTGTCGGATGACGTCTCATGCGATAATATTTTCTGCGTTAAGAACAGCAATGACATTGACGAAGAGAGCATAAAAGAAATCTGCGAAAGCGACGAGAAACTTGAAAAAGAACTGCTTTATCTGATGTCTGAAATGAAAGACGCTGATGAATACGGTTCATTGCTTGAAACAGCGGAACATGACTTCGGATATATTAAAGAGAGACTGGATAATATCGGTGAAAACATAGACGATGAAAATACGAAAAAAATCCTGTCAAAAGTCAGATACCTTGCTGATACGGCTG
>CASEDW010000199.1 GCA_949286775.1 uncultured Eubacteriales bacterium
AGAAGTAAAAGAAGAAACTTCAACAGAAGTTGATCCTGAAATCTTCGCCACGCTGGCAGAGATCGTGGCAAAGGCCTACAAGGTCGATGTTTCAGAGATCACACCGGACACGCCTTTTGAAGGCAAATTCAAAGCAAATTCTGTAGTATTCGTAGGAATCGTTGCAATGATCGAAAATGAATTCGACGTATTCTTCACTATTACGGAAGCATCAACTCACAAAACCGTTGGAGCTCTTGCTAAAGCAATTGAACTTCAATTGGAATAACTATTTTTTGATCCCTTTTCATAAGAAAAAAGATACGAGATTTTTTCCCGTATCTTTTTTCTTTATCTTTTTATATCTTTTGCCTTTTCTTACTTTGCCAGTTCACACGCGCGTAAAATAGCTTTCTCAAGAACAGGTTCAGAGTAATCACAATTCAGATTGATCATAAAGTGATCATTCTGCAGTTCTTTTGACGCTCTCTTCGCCAATTCGTTTATATCTTCATCCGTAACGTCAGCTGCGCAAACCGGAAGATTTACCGTCTTTCCGAAAGAGATCATATCTTTAATTTCCTGCTCGGGATATCCTTCCAGGATCATCTGCAAAACGATTCCGACAAAAACACGCTCGCCATGCATAAAATCATGTCCTTTGTGAACAGTCACAAGCCAGTCGCCGAATCCGTGAGCAGCTGCACAGCCCGTATTAACACCGCCCATACTCGACAGAAAGCAGTTAGCTTCGATGACCGCCTCAAGCTCTTTTGTAACTTCACCCTTCTTTACATCTTCATAGGCCTTAATACCGTACTTTTTAACTATATTTGTCGCGCCTTCCGAAAGGATAATCGCTGTTTCCGTAATCCCTGCGCCGGCTTTTTCATTTCTATAACAGGTAATGCCTTCATACCAGGTAGCCATGGCATCCCCCATTCCCGAAGCAAGAAGTCTTTCAGGAGCATCGGCGATAACTTCCGAATCCACGATAACAGCGTCCGGACATCTGTAATGGAAAAACTCGCTTATAATACTGCTGCCGTCCTCGGAATAAGTCAGAGAAATCTGGGTACAAGGCGCATCGGATGACGCGGACGTCGGCATCATTAAAAGATTCTTGTTTAAATTGAATGCCACATAGCGTACAAGATCCATACATCCGCCTCCGCCGACGGCAAATATACCGTCAGCATTTCTAACCTCATCCATGTTCATAAGACGATTCTTTTCAGAATCGCAGCAGAGCTTTTTGCTTTCAATAAAGCTGTAAGAAAAACCTGCTTTTTCCATGCTTTCTGAAGCTGCTTCCTTTACGGCTTTTAACGCCGATTTGCTTCCGATAAAAACAAATTTAGTTCCGTATGGTTTCGCGATATCCGCAATCTCTCTTAATATCCCTTTGCCCATATAAAAAGCATTCGGAAATAACAATCTTTTCATAATATCTTTTCCTTCCCATTATAAAATGATTTTAGGGGGCAAAAGCCCCCGACTGCTTTAATTAGAATTGACCTGTTAAAATAAGCGCGCTTCGCATGGCTTTATGTATATTTCCGCCTCCGTTACAGTCACCGAGCATAAAGAACTGTTTTCCGCAGTGCTGATACTTAAGTGCTTCTTCTTCAAGCGGTTTCATACCCACAGATAAGAGAACTTTTTCTCCCGCAGCGAAATGTTCCGTTCCGTCTTTAAGGCGATACTTGATACCCTTATCATTAATTTCCGTTACGGTTGCGTTCACTATTTCCGTAAAGTTATCAAGGCTTTCCCATTTCTTTCTGAACATAGCGCGATAATGAAGGGGAGCAGAATCCTTTCCGAGTTTATCGAGCATCTCCACAACCGTTACATTTTTGCCCTGTTCCGCAAACCATATGCCTGCTTCGGCGCCGATCTCTCCGCCGCCGATAATTATCAGATTTTCAGGAAGTTCATCAAGCTTGTGGAACGCATCTACAACAGGCATTACATTATCTCCGTCCGCTCCTTTAACATTTGGTATAACAGGTGTCGTTCCTACCGCCGTCATTACTACATCGTAATTTTCAGCTTCAACTTCTTCAGGCGCAGGCGCTTTTCCCGTAAATACACGGATATTGCTTTTTTCAACCTGATAAACGAGCCAGTTCTTAAATTCGATAAGCGTCCATTTTACGCTGACGCCGTCGGTTTTATTTACAACTCCTCCAAGAGTTTCATTTTTCTCATAAAGCGTCACATCGTGACCACGCTTTGCAGCATATAAAGCCGCCTGC
>CASEDW010000200.1 GCA_949286775.1 uncultured Eubacteriales bacterium
GCCATAACAAAAACGAGTGCAGATTTGCCTTTTGAACTTGTTTTTGTTATGATGATCCATGAAAAGTTCCATTTGTCGGGAAACTCAAATATATAAAGAAAAGGAAAATGCCATGAATATAGATCAACTCAGAACTTTCTGCACGGTAGCCCAGACTTTAAGTTTTACAGAAGCGGCCAAAATTCTTACAATCAGTCAACCGGCTGTAAGCCGCCAAATCTCGACGCTTGAATCTGAAATAGGAGCCAGACTCTTTGAAAGAACAAACAACGCTCTGATTCTTACAAAAGCAGGAGCGCTGTTATTCGAAGAACTCCCGGGAAAACTCTCCGATCTCGACAAACTTTTCTTTAATACTCATCTTGTAAACATCGGAAAAATCCGACGCATCAAAATCGGCGTGTTATGCGACCAGTATCCGGATCCTTTGTTTCTGAACGTATGCCAGAGCATGCGCATGGATGATTATTACGTGCGTATTCAGCAGTATACATTTCATGATTTTGAAAACGCTTTATTGCAAAGAGATATAGACGTTGCCGTTTCCATATGTTGGACCCCGAACATTTTTCGAGGATGTCCGCGTTTTATTTACCGTAAAGAATCTCTCTGCTTAGCTGTAAATACGCAATTTGCTCCTGAAATTCCGTCAGGGACAGATCGGGAATCCTTAGAAAAATTTTCCGCTCTTCGCCCGACGATAATTCCCGGACCTCACTGTTTTCCTAAGTGGCAGTACAAAGAAATCGCGCGAATCATTTCGCGTTTTTGGGATGAAATTATTGAAGAAGATTTGGACGTCATTGTTCCGATGGTTCAGTTTGGCATTGGCTCTGCTCTTGTCAATGAAAATCACATTCTCGTGAACAGTCCCGAAATATTATTTCAAAAAATAGATTTCCTTGATCCGGTAGATAAGGGGATATTCTGGCTGGAAGAAAATCCAAGCGACGCCGTAAAGGATTTTGTACATAGATTTGAATTTTTTTGATTTTTTTGATTTTTGCAGATGAGAAATCATACCGATTTTTAAAGATGAAAATCATAGCGCCTTGCAAAACATTTTTATCTTTTGTATAATAATTCGGATGTAAATACGAGTAATCCTGTCTTCGGACGGGAATCATTTATAAATTTATATATAGAGCAGGAAAATAAGATGATTTGCAACAATGTTTTAGAAGCGATGGGAAGAACTCCCATGATACGCATCAATAAAATGACTGACGGCGACTGCGCCGAAATCCTTGTGAAGTATGAAGGATTAAATGTCGGAGGATCGATCAAGACGCGAACAGCTTACAATATGATCCTGGATGCGGAGAAAAAGGGACTTATAAATAAAGATACGATAATCGTCGAGCCGACAAGCGGAAATCAGGGAATAGGGCTGGCTCTCGTAGGGGCGGTAAAAGGATACAGGACTATTATAGTCATGCCTGATTCGGTCAGCGAAGAGAGAAGAAAGCTTGTGCGCCATTACGGAGCCGAAGTAATCCTTATTCACGACGCGGGAGATATCGGCGCATGTATCGATGAATGCCTTCAGACTGCGCTTCGTATGCAGGCGGAAGATCCGAAGGTGTTTGTTCCGCAGCAGTTTTCAAATCCGGCGAATAACGCCGTTCATAAATATCATACGGCGCTGGAGATACTTGAGCAGGTCGGAGGACCTATTCATGGTTTTTGCTCTGGAGTAGGAACGGGCGGAACCATATCAGGTATCGGCGAAACCCTTAAAGCTACAAATCCTGATATTGAGATATGGGCCGTAGAGCCGGAAAACGCAGCTATTCTCGCAGGAGGCAATATAGGAACGCACCTGCAGATGGGAATAGGCGACGGACTTATACCGGACAACCTCAATCAGAGCATTTACAGCGACATCTGCATAATTTCAGATGAAGAAGCTATTCAGACGGCGAAGGATCTCGCTAAAAAAGAAGGTCTGATGTGCGGAATTTCAAGCGGTACAAATGTAGCCGCCGCGATCAAGCTTGCGAAAAAGCTTGGACCCGGCAAGACAGTCGTAACGATTCTTCCGGACACTGCTGAAAGATATTTCAGCACTCCGCTTTTTGAAGGAGAATAATAAAATATTTCATGGAATTATATGAATTTATCGCGCCGTGCCATTTTGGTCTTGAAGCGGTGCTGAAAAGAGAAATTCAGGATCTCGGATATGAGATCGCAAAAGTTGAAGACGGAAAAGTGACGTTTGTCGGCGATCCGGAAGCTGTCTGCTACAGCAATATTTTCCTGAGAACTACAGAGAGAATCCTCTGGAAGATAGGAGAATTTAAAGCTGTAACTTTCGACGAACTTTTCGAAAAGACGAAATCTCTTCCGTGGGAGAATTTTATTCCCGAAAACGGAAAATTCTGGGTGGCGAAGGCCAATTCGGTAAAGAGCAAACTTTTCAGTCCGTCAGATATACAGTCGATCATGAAAAAAGCGATGGTCGAGAGACTAAAGAACATATATAAAAAGAACTGGTTCGAGGAAGACGGGGATTCGTTTCCTGTAAGAGTATCAATATTAAAAGACATGGTTACCGTCGGACTCGATAC
>CASEDW010000201.1 GCA_949286775.1 uncultured Eubacteriales bacterium
TATGGACGGATGCGAAGCGGCAAGAACCATACGTTCCCTTGAAAGGGACGACGCAAAGAGCATTCCTATCATAGCTGTAACTGCCAATGCCTTTGCGGAGGATATTCAAAAGACGGCGAATGCCGGAATGAACGGGCATATTTCAAAACCTATAGACTTTAAGGTACTTACAAAAACCCTTGAAGATCTTATAAAAAAATAAAAATTAAAGAGCCGCAGTGCTGATTGATATATTTACTATCAATCGGTACGGCGGCTTATCGCATTATATGCTTTAAACAAGATAATTTCTGACAAGCTCTGTCAGCTTTTCATCGGATGCTGACAGCAGGCTTTTTGAGTTTATCCAGCTGCATTTGTCCTTATAAGTTTCCCGCATCGCAGGCGAGATGATATCGCATGGCTGGTAGAAATAAATATCTTCCTTTTTTTCATAACAGTTTTCACGGGTCGCTTTCGCGCGGAAGTCTTTCTCTACATAGATGCCGACACTTTTATGAATCGCATGATCCTCTGACGGAATATAAAAATAGTCTTTCGGATTCGGAAAGAAATATTTGCGCCAGCATCTGATTCCCTTAAGATGAAGGATTCCGCGTCTGTTTTTCAGCATGATATTGTAAGTGTCACTCCTGTGATCGATATTAAAAGGAATTCTCCTGTCAAAAACAAATTCAATAATAAATGACGTATCAGAGGACTTCGGAACATAGGCGTTGTGTATCTTTATCGAATCGGAAATCTCGTCCAATGCCGTAAGAGAGTTTATCTTTAAAAGTCCTAAGACGTCTTCTTCGTTGTGCAGAAGCAGGGCGTTTTTCGAAGTTTCGTCGCCGAAGGAAAGATAATGCGAATAGGCGTTTATACACTGGGCGCCGGAAATTCTGTCCTTCCTGTTTATATTGAAAAGCGTTTCTAGAGATTTCTGCTTTAAATTATCAAGGCCGAGAAGAGACTTGAATTTTTTAGCGTATACATAATAATCTTCAAACTTTTTATCCTTAAAAGGGTCAGGCAACGACAGATAAGAGCAGCGTTCACGCACATATGGAATATCAAAAGAGTTTCCATTGTACTGTATCACCGCATTGAAGTTTTTGACATATTCTGAAAATTCTTCAAGGAGCTCTTTTTCTTTTGATGGATTGTCGAGAAGCCATTGTTTGAAAATTATATGTCCGTTTTCAACGCGCCCCGTTCCTATTACGGATATGTGGGAATATTTTCTGTTGAGGCCTGTAGTTTCTATATCAAAACAAAGGGCGTTTTCATTTATGTTTTCAAAATACGAAGGATCTTCAATTTTGATTTCTTTTTGAATGAGCATTTAAAAACCTCGGGATATATGTTATAGTGTCTAAATAATGGGCGTAATTTATCACTCCGCCTTTTACTATATATAAAAAAACATCAGATATCAACAGCATAATTTAAGACCGGGAGAACTAATGATAGGTTATATAAAAGGAATAGTCGAAGAAATTTTCGAGGACTTTATACTTCTTGATAAAGACGGTATAGGTTTCAGGATTTT
Source organism: uncultured Eubacteriales bacterium (assembly GCA_949286775.1). Lineage (GTDB taxonomy): Bacteria > Bacillota > Clostridia > Lachnospirales > Lachnospiraceae > Alectryocaccobium. Next base: position 1,535 of record CASEDW010000201.1, read on the forward strand.
TATACCTTCACTGTTTCGAAATGAAATCGATTATGGGGAAAAGGTTAAAATCTATACCCATATGAATGTAAAAGAAGACAGCATCACGCTTTTTGGATTCAAGACAAGAGAGGATCTTGAAGTTTACAGGCTTTTGCTTACAGTAAACAGCGTAGGCCCTAAAGCCGCCATGAATATACTCTCGATGATGTCGGCCAAGGAGCTTAAAATGGCTGTCATGGCAAATGACGCCAACGCCATTTCAAAGGCCCAGGGTATCGGCAAAAAGACAGCGCAGAAAATTCTGCTGGAATTAAAAGATAAATTTGACTTTGAAGAAGCGATCGATACTGTTCTGGGAGGCGGAGATTTAAATATCGATAACAACGCTGTTTCCGATACGGTAGAAGCGCTTATTGCCCTCGGATATTCAGGCAGCCTTAGTTTGAAGGCCGCGAAAAAAGCGGCGGAGGTTACAGGTTCGTCTGATTCCGGCGTATTATTAAAAGAAGCATTAAAATACACATTTTGACGTTGACATGAGGAAGTATGCAGAAACGTATTATTGAAACTTCCGTAACGGAAGAAGACAAACATATAGAAAAAAGCTTAAGACCTCTTCAATTTGAGGATTATATAGGACAGGAAAAAGCAAAGGGAACTTTAAAAGTTTATATAGAAGCGGCAAAAAAACGAGGCGACAGCCTGGATCACGTATTGTTATACGGTCCTCCGGGACTTGGAAAGACGACCCTTGCCGGCATAATCGCCAATGAAATGGGAGCCAACTTAAAAGTTACGTCAGGACCGGCCATTGAAAAGCCGGGCGAGATAGCGGCGATATTAAACGGACTGTCGGAGGGTGATATTCTTTTTGTCGATGAGATACACCGTCTAAACAGACAGGTAGAAGAGGTGCTGTATCCGGCGATGGAGGATTTCGCTATAGATATCATGATCGGAAAAGGCTCTACCGCAAGATCAATCAGACTGGAACTTCCAAAATTCACGCTGATAGGGGCGACGACGAGAGCAGGACTGCTCACCGCGCCTTTAAGAGACAGGTTCGGCGTTCTTCACCACATGGAGTATTATACGGTGGACGAACTGAAAAAGATAATTGTCAATTCAGCTAAAATATTAAATGTAGAGATCAGCGATGAGGGAGCTTCAGAACTTGCGAGAAGATCAAGAGGCACTCCGAGGCTGGCAAACAGGCTTTTAAAAAGAGTCAGGGATTTCGCGGAAGTTAAGAATGAGGGAATAATCACTCTTGAAGGCGCGAAAGAAGCGCTCGATATACTCGAAGTGGATTCGATGGGGCTTGATCTTTCAGACAGAAAGATTCTACTTGCTATAATACAGCAGTTTGGGGGAGGACCAGTAGGCCTCGACACGCTGTCGGCATATATAGGAGAGGACAGCGGCACGATCGAAGACGTCTACGAGCCTTATCTGATACAAAACGGGCTCATCATAAGAACGCCGAGGGGAAGAGTCGCGACAAAACAGGTTTATGATCATCTTGGAATAGAATACATTGGAGAATAACTTCTTATCAGAAATGGAGAGAACAGACAATGGCAGAAAAAAATGTTACGAAAGTCATGATCGACGGAAAGATCATCACACTCGGCGGATATGAAAGCGAGGAATATCTGCAGAGAGTCGCTAATTATGTTAATCACAAGATTACAGAGATGGAATCCATGACGTCATTTCGCAGAATGTCTCCTGACATGAGATTCTGCATGATGGCGATAAATATTGCCGACGACTATTTTAAGGCAAAAGAACAGGCGGACGCCGCTGAGCAGGAGATGGAAAATAAAGACAAAGAATCCTACGGCACAAAACAGGATCTTATCGCGGCGCAGATGGAAATAGACAGACTTAAAAGAGAACTTGATAAATATAAAAAATAATGGGAAATATAAAAACAGAATTGCTTGCGCCGGCAGGGTCATATGAAGCGTTTAAAGCGGGACTTTTGGCCGGTGCCGACGCGTTTTATTTAGGCGGAACACGTTTTGGAGCAAGGGCTTACGCCGATAATTTTAATGACGACGATTTGTTAAGGACAATAGACGAAGCCCATTTTTTTGATAAACGGGTATATCTGACTATAAATACGCTTTTTAAGGAAAGAGAGTTGCAGGAACTATATGATTATCTGCTCCCTTACTATCGGCAAGGACTTGACGCGGTGATAATTCAGGATATGGGAACACTTAAAACAGTAAAAGAGGTTTTTCCTGATATCCATATTCACGCGAGTACTCAGATGACTGTCACCGGAGTAAACGGAGCCAGATTTCTTGACGATATAGGAGTTAAGAGAGTCGTTCCGGCCAGAGAGCTTTCCATAAGAGAGATAAAAGAGATAAGCAGCAATACATCGCTGGAAATAGAGTGTTTTGTTCACGGAGCCCTGTGTTACTGCTACTCCGGACAATGTCTTATGAGCAGCTTTATAGGAGGCAGAAGCGGCAACAGAGGCAGATGCGCCCAGCCGTGCAGACTTCCTTACAGCGTTTTAAAAGACGGCCGTCAGATTTCAGATGACAAAAACGCCTACGCTCTTAACACGAAAGACATATGTCTGATAGACAATGTGGGAGAGCTTATCGATGCAGGCGTCACTTCATTTAAAATAGAAGGAAGAATGAAGCGGCCTGAGTATACGGCAGGTGTTGTTTCTGTTTACAGAAAATATATCGATCTGTATGAAGAAAACCAGGAGAAGATTAAAGCTGACTCAGTCGACAGGGAACTTTTAAGCGATCTCTTTAACAGAGACGGATTCAGCAAAAGTTACTTTTTTCAACATAACGGCAGAGACATGATGGCGCTTAAAAACGCAAAAATGTCAGAGCCTCGTATTAAAAAGGCTCAAAACGCCTATGACTTTGTTAAAGATACAATACTCAACAGAGAATTTAAGAAAAATGTTGAAGGCAGATTTATCATAGATAAAGACAATAAAACGGCAAAATTTATTTTGACCGACGGCGTTACAACAGTTTGGGTTTTGTCAGATGAAGTGCAGGAGTCTTTAAACAGGCCTCTTGATAAAGAATTTGTTGAAAAACAGCTGAAAAAAACAGGCGGCACGCCTTTTAATCTGGAAAAACTTGAAATAGAAATAACTGACAACGCTTTTATGACCGTGAAACAGTTAAACGAGTTGAGAAGAAGCGCCTTTGACAAGTTCAGAGATGAAGTTGTTTCATCTTTCAGAAGAAATGAAATAACTTTAAAACCACTTGAAAACAGGAAAAAAGAAACCACGGGTTCAGGATCTGAAGAACTCTGGGTCTCGGTTCTTACAAAAGAACAGTTCGACGAAATAAAAGATATTAAAGGCATAGACGGATTTTATCTTCCGATAGAGCTTTGTTTAAACGCTTTTACGGCCGAAGAACTTGAAAAAATCAAAGAAAAAACATATATATCGCTTCCATATATATCGAGAAGCGTTAAGAATCATTCCTATCAAAATGAAATGATAAGACTTGTAAAATCTGGATTCGGCATGCTCGTCAGAAGTCTGGAAGATGCTGCCGTTCTTATAAAAAATGATCTGGCAGAGCAAATAAGACTTGATTACAACATGTATACTATGAATTCAGGTTCTATTGCATTCTGGAAAACGTTTGGGGTGAACGAATATACCGTTCCCGCCGAATTAAATAAAAAAGAAATAATGAACAGAGAAAATTCAGACAGCGATCTCATTATTTACGGAAGGATACCGCTTATGGTATCGGCGCAGTGCGTCAGAAAGAATTACGGCAAGTGCGATCATTCATATGGCAGCATGACATTAAAAGACAGGAAAAAAACTGAATTTCCGGTATTTTTTGAATGCGGCCAGTGCTATAACGTTATTTATAATTCAGTTCCGGTATCGCTGCTTTCTGTAATGGAACAGGCAGAAAAAGCAGAAGCAGGAAGATACAGGATTATATTAACGACAGAAAATAAAAAAGAATGCGCGCGTCTTGTCATGGATGCTGTCGATATCGTAAAACGAAAAACACGTCAATACACAGAAAACTTCGAATTTACAAGGGGACATTTTAACAGAGGCATAGAATAAAAGCCTTCTGTACGGGGAATTATATGATTAATATTATTGTTGAAATATCTAAATATGTGCTCCTGTTCTTTATGATGATGTTTACATGGGGCGTATATAGAGCGCTTGCGGCCAGGGACAGCCTTACGAGATCTTACAGGCTGAGAATGCAGCTTGTATGGATGATATTGTTTAACCTTGTCGCGTATATAGTTTTATATATACAGACAATGGATATTTTTATGATATTCATGTACGGCGGGGTAGTGCTGTATATAATACTGACGCAGGTGCTTTACAATATTATATATAAAAGAGCGTCGTTTGTTCTGCTCAACGTCATGTGTATGCTGCTGTCGATAGGTCTTGTCATGCAGTCAAGACTTGGAATAGATACGGCGTTCAAGCAGCTGATCATAGCGAGCATAGCGACTATTATCTCTCTTTTTATACCGGTAATAATAAGGAAAGTAAGAGCTCTTCAGAATATGGGGCTGTTTTTTGCCATAGCCGGAATACTGTTAATCGGCGCGGTATTTGCGCTGGCACGCGTTACCGGCGGAGGAAAACTTTCAATTTCCCTTGGCGGAATAACTTTCCAGTTTTCAGAATTTGTAAAAATAACGTTTGTATTCTTTATTGCCGGAATGCTGAAAGAAGTTACTACTTTCGCCCAGGTAATAAAAGTCACGATTCTCGCCGGAATACATGTTATCATACTTGTTATTTCCACTGACCTTGGAGCGGCTCTTATATATTTTGTCGCCTATATAGTAATGGTATGCGTAGCGACAAGAAAGGTAGGATACGCTTTCCTGGGACTTGGCGGAATGGCGGCGGCCTCAGTCGTTGCCTACAGAATGTTTTCACATGTAAGAGTCAGGGTAGATGTATGGCAGGATCCTTTTGCAGACTATCAGGGAACAGGATATCAGATAGTTCAGGCGCTGTTTGGCGTTTGCGCCGGAGGATGGTTCGGAACGGGACTTTTAAACGGATCGCCTGACAGCATACCCGTTGTAAAAGAAGATTTTATCTTTGCGGCGATATGCGAGGAAATGGGTATATTATTCGCCATATGCCTGATACTGCTTTGTATGGGACTGTTTCTTGTAATAGTAAATATTTCAATGAAACTCACCAACAGATTTTATAAACTGGTAGCTATAGGACTTGGAATAGAATACGCTTTCCAGGTATTCCTTACAATAGGAGGAACGACAAAGTTCATCCCTATGACGGGAGTTACGCTGCCGCTTATAAGCTACGGCGGAAGTTCTGTCATGTGTACGATTTTCATGCTCGCCATAATCCAGGGCTTATATGTGCTCAGAAAAGATGAAATAGACGAAGAGAATGAAATCCAAGAATTTGAAGAGACAGGAGACAGAAATTACTATCCTCAAAGAGAAAGAATTAATTATAGTGAAGCAGACAAAAAGAGTTATCCTGAAAGGGATACGGAATTAACGAGGGGATTGACAAGAAAATTTACTGATACAACAAGAGAATTTACAGGACCGGAACAGCAATATGAAGAAAAGAAACAAGGACAGGGATTTGATACAGAAGAACTCGAACGAAAAATTGAAAAAGCAACGGAAGACAGCCTCAGGTGGTAAGTCTTATGTTATTGTTTCGTATATGTTCTTATCACTGTTTCTCGCGATGATCGTCTATATGATCTATTTTCAGACGAATGAAAGCGCGGAACTTTTGAACAGTCCTTATAACAACAGAAAAAGCGCGGCGGCGCAGTCTGTTATAAGAGGTTCTATACTTGCGAACGACGGAACAATACTCGCTTCGACGACTACCGACGATGAGGGAAATGAGATCAGAGAATATACATACAACAATCTGTTCGCTCAGGTTGTGGGTTATTCCGATTACGGAAACGCGGGACTTGAAGCGACGCAGAATACAACGCTTCTCACTTCTCATGAAAACATAGCCCAGCAGGTACAAAAAGAACTGAACAACGTCAAGAAAAACGGCGACGATATAGTTACAAGCCTCGATGTAAGCCTTCAGTCTGCTGCATATGAAGTTTTGGGAGGAAGAAAGGGCGCTGTTGTAGCTCTTGACGCCGATACCGGAAAAGTGCTTGCCTGCGTCAGCCAGCCTGACTTCAATCCGAATACGATCGGACAGGACTGGGAAAGCTTAAACCTTGAAGGCAGCGGAAGTCCGTTCTTAAACAGAGGAATTCAGGGACTTTATGAACCTGGATCGACATTTAAAATAGTAACGGCCATCGCTTATCTTGAGCAGTACGGCACAGACAGCGATTTCTATTTCGAATGTACAGGAGAATATACTCAGGGCGGCTATACTATGCACTGCTCTCACAACGCGGTGCATGGTGGGCAGACTCTTGCAGACGCCTTCGCGAACTCATGCAACTGCGCCTTTTCCTACATAGCGACAGAGCTACTTGACGAGGACGCTCTGGCAAAAACAGCCGAAAGACTACACTTTAACGGCGATTTTGATTTTGGACTTCCAAGCAATGACAGCATATTTTCGCTTAAAAAGACAACTAAAGACGGTCTTTCGATGCAGACTGCCATAGGACAGGGCGATACGCTTATGACACCTATGCATGTGGCTATGATTACAGACGCTGTTTATAATAACGGAACAATGTATGAACCGCAGTTTATAAATCAGGTTCAAAGCGCGGATAATACAGTAGTCAAAACTGTAGAGTGCAAAGATCTCGGTACAGTCATAGATCCTGAGATAACGCAGATTCTTAAGGGCTACATGCAGGGCGTGTGCCAGTATGGAACCGCAGCCGAGATGGCGTCTCTTCCCTACGGCGTCTGCGGAAAAACAGGTACTGCCGAATACGCCAACGATCAGGGATATGTTCACAGCTGGTTCACAGGATTTACCACCGCCTGTGAAAATGATATCGTTATCACTGTAGTTATAGAAGAAGCAGTAGAAGATGAGACCAACGCGGCTCAGCTTGCCGCGGCGATTCTTTCAGAGTATTACGGATAATGATCCGGCGGATATTAAGAAACGCTACGCGGCAAAAGCAGACGGAAGGGAGATCGTATGATCAGGATACATGAACTTGCGTATGTTGATGATGATATAAAAGAAAAATGGGACAAAATCCAGGATGCGATAGACGATGACAAAATCCCGATATTTCTCTACTATATAACGCTGGCTTCCAATAAGTTTGAGCAGCTTGATATTATTTCAGGAATTATGATGGATAGTGAAGAAAGAAATGCGGAGGATATCGTGATCGTCGGCGTCGCGAAAGATAAAAACTCGGCTTTTAAACTTGTAGAAAAGATTGCCCGGGATTCATACATGGAAACCGGCAGCTGCAGCCTGAGAAAAATGTTCATTTAATATAGAGGGAAAACATGCATATTTTTTTATCAATATTATCTGTGATAGGATTTGTACTGCTGATCATCCTTCTGGTAATTATCGCTTTGATAGCATTGATACTGTTTCTTCCAATCGTGTACAGAGTTAAGGTTTTAAAAAACGGAAACTTTATGGCAAACGGTTCGGTGAGATGGTTGTTTGGAGCTTTGAGTTTTAAGTTCGCTTTTGAACAGGGAAAGCTTAATTATGGATTAAGGATTTTTGGAGTTCCGATAAAAAAGCTTCAAAAGAACTCCGCCAGCTTTGCTAAAGAAAAATCTTCAGCCCAAGGAGAAAATCCAACTGATAAATCAGAGAATTCGCCGTATCAGCCGGCAAAAAAACAGCCTACTATAAAGCCGGGAGAGATCATAAGCGATGAGGTTGAAACGGATGAGATCAGAAAAGATGAGCCTGCATCTGATCAGATGGAAGTTAAGAGCAAGGCTGATGAGATAAGAAGCGATGAGACAAAATCTGATGATAAAAACAATAAATCCTCTTCTGTCGATAAAATAAAGTTTAAAATAAAAGGCATATGTGATAAACTAAAGAAAGTTAAAAGCATATTAGATTTAATCTCAAAGATTAAGAAACCTGTTATTAAGCTGCTTAAATCTATTATGCCGAAAAAAGTTAAGGGTTATATCAATTTCGGATTTGATGATCCTTCGAGAACGGGAATGGTCTACGCAGTTTTGGGCGCGCTTTGTATTCCTATCCCTAAAGACCTGGAGCTGAATCCGGATTTTCAAAACAGCAGATTTGAATGCGACGTTAAAATTTCAGGTAGGATTTTTGTAATTCAAATATTAATATGTATCATAAGTCTTTTTAAGATTCCTGAGTTTAGAGAGATACTCGGATTTAAACCGCCAAAAAATCGCAGCAACAAAAAAAGACGAAGATCAGACAGAAAAAGAGTAAAGAATTATAAATCAAAAATCAGGCAAGGAGGCAAACATGACTGAAGTTAATAAATTTAAAGCAAACATAGACGCTCTTATGGACGGATTGAAAGGTTTTCTGAGCACAAAGACAGTAGTCGGAGAACCTATGGACGTCAACGGAACTATTATCATTCCTCTTGCGGACGTATCATTTGGTATGGCTGCGGGCGCGGCAGACGGAGACAATAAAAACAGAGTAGGAGGAGGCATGGGAGCTAAAATCACTCCTTCAGCCATGCTTGTCATCAATGAAAACGGATCGAGAATGATTTCCGTAAAAGATGATTCAGGTATATTCGGAAAGATACTTGACATGGCTCCTGACATCATTGCCAAGTTCACAAAGAAAAACGAAGGCGATCCGGTAAAGGATCTTTTCGACGAGGAAGATTGAAACAGATTTTAAATGTCTTTTATAAGAGTGACGTGTTACACGCCGCTCTTATTTTCTATTCAGAAAGAAAATACAAAACTTATTTTTAATAAGGGGGTGAATCCGGTGGAGCTCAGGGTGCTCAACTATTTTCTGGCGATTGCGCGGGAAGAAAATTTCACAAGGGCAGCAGAGCAGCTGCATATAACACAGCCTACTTTGTCCAGACAAATTGCTGACCTGGAACAGGAGCTGGGAGTCAAGCTTTTTATCCGCAGCAATCATAATATTGTTTTAACCGAGGATGGTATGATACTTAAACGCCGCGCACAGGAAATTCTGTCTTTGGCTGAAAAAACGAAGCGTGATTTTCGGAATAAGGATGAAAATCTTGAAGGCGTTATATCCATTGGCAGCGGAGAGTTTTTATCTACAGAGTTCTTAACTGATTGCATTTCTGAGTTTCGAAAAAAACACCCGCTTATTCATTTTGAAATATACAGCGGAAACGCCGGAAATATTCGGGACTATATAGAAAGAGGTCTTCTTGATTTAGGCTTGATGTCTGAACCGATTGATATAAGGAAGTATGAATTTATTGCCATGCCTGTCCAAGAGCAATGGGGAGCGTTGGTAAGAGAAGATTCTCATCTGGCAGACAGAAAGTTTATTCATCCGCAGGATCTGGTTGATATACCGATTATTTCTTCTACTAATGAATTTACAGAAAGTACTGTAGGCAAGTGGTTTGGAGAATACGCGTCACAGCTGAATGTTATCGCAAAGGGAAATCTGCTTTACAATGAGGCGATGCTGGCGAAAAGCAATATCGGGGCTGTAATCTGTATTCGGTTAAATTGCACTTATGAAGGCCTGCGGTTTATTCCATTTTCTCCGGCGCTTACAACGGATACGGCATTGGCATGGAAAAAGGAGCAGTTTTTTTCTGCTGCCGCTGCATCATTTATAGATTTTTCGAAGAAATACTTAAAAGGCATATCTGATAATGAATTATAAGTATTAGACATTTTATATAGCTAAATTTACAATGAAGGTGTTCCGGAAACGGAGCGCCTTTATTTTTTGGAACTACCATTATTGACGCGGAAAATGCGTCAGAAAGAGGAAAAAATGACAATTAACGAGGCAAGCGAAAAATATAATATCCCTGTCAAAATTTTGCGTGAATATGAGAGCTGGGGATTGTGCGGCGAAGTAAAAAAGGTAA
>CASEDW010000202.1 GCA_949286775.1 uncultured Eubacteriales bacterium
AAAGCAGGCCGAAAAACTGACGGAGCTCGGTTTTGACAAACTTCCAATATGTATGGCGAAGACGCAGTATTCTTTTTCTGACGATCCGTTGCTTATCGGCGCTCCAAAAGGATTTACGGTCACAGTCAGAAATCTCAAGGTTTCAGCCGGAGCAGGATTCATCGTTGCGCTTACAGGAGATATTATGACTATGCCTGGTCTTCCTAAAGTACCTGCGGCTGAGCGTATCGATATAGACGAAAACGGAAAAATAACAGGACTTTTTTAAATATAATTAATAAAAAAGCAGCGCTGTGCTGCTTTTTTACATGTCAAGAATACAGAAAATTAAATTAAAAGTTGTTATACACGGTCAGATTTGATATAAATTATGTTGTGTTTAAAGAACCCTGGAAAATAAACGAGGTGAAGATAAATAATGGCAAATATTTTAAAAGGCGCTCCGGTAGCGGAGGCGATATCAAAACGCAGCATTGAAAATATCGAAAAGCTCAAAAAACACGGAATCACACCGACTCTCGCTATTTTAAGAGTCGGCGAAAGGGCTGATGATTTAAGTTATGAAAAAGGCGCCGTAAAACAGTGTGAGAAAACAGGAGTTGAAGTTAAGAAAGTTGTTCTTCCGATTACTGCTGACAGCGATACTTTTTTCTCGACTTTAGACGCTCTGAATAAAGATGAATCCATTCATGGAATACTGATGTTCCGGCCGCTTCCAAAACATCTGGATGACGAAAAAGCCAGAAAAATGCTCGCTCCTGAAAAGGACGTTGACGGCTGTACCGACGGTTCTCTTGCCGGAGTGTTTACGAACACAAAAATGGGCTTCGCGCCATGTACGGCACAGGCAGCCATGGAAATACTTGATTTTTACAATATAGACTGTTCAGGGAAAAAAGCGGTCGTTCTTGGAAGATCTCTTGTTGTAGGAAGACCGGCGGCCATGATGCTTATGCATAAAAATGCTACAGTTACTATATGCCATACAAAAACAGTCAACACGGCTGATATCGCAAAAGATGCCGATATTATCATCGTATGTACAGGTCAGATGGAATCTGTCGGTAAAGATTATTTAAAGGAAGGGCAGACTGTCATAGACGTCGGTATAAGCTGGAACAGTGAAAAAAACAAGCTTTGCGGAGACGTTATTTTTGATGAAGCTGAGCAGACAGTTGAAAATATTACTCCGGTACCCGGCGGCGTAGGCGGCGTTACAACGGCAGTGCTTGTATCGCATGTAGTTGACGCGGCAATGAGGACATTAAAAATCTGAATCTGTTACAACAATTTTTATAGAAAGAAAAACATCATGAATTATTCAGAAGCAATCGATTACATAGAAAACTTTACATGGAGCAAGACTAAATTAGGCCTTGATAGAACGAAAGAGCTCCTTGATCGTCTTGGGAATCCCCATATGGATCTCAAATATGTGCATGTTGCCGGCAGCAATGGAAAAGGCAGCACATGCTGCATGATAGAGTATATACTCAGGTGCGCCGGATATAAGACGGGATTTTATCTTTCGCCATACGTAGAAGATTTCAGAGAATCTTTCCAGATAAGCGGCGAAATGATTTCTGAGGAAGATCTTTGCAGAATTACTGAAACGGTAAAAAAAGCGGCTGATCAGATGGAAGATCATCCGAGCCAGTTTGAAATTAAAACAGCCATCGCGTTTCAGTATTTTAAAGAGAAAAACGTGGATATAGTTATTCTGGAGGTGGGACTTGGAGGAGAATACGACAGTACAAACGTCATCCCGGCTCCTCTTGTTGCGGTTATAACTAATATCGGCCTTGAACATACGGAATATCTCGGACATTCTCTGATTGAGATCGCCTACACAAAAGCCGGAATCATAAAACCGGGATGCGAAGTTGTCACTTATAACAATAAACTTGAAGTTTTGCAGATTTTAAAAGACGTCTGTGAAAAGAGAGGATGTAAATTTCACAGGACTTTCAGAGCCGATATCAAACCTGAATTCAGAAGTATCAACGGCCAGCAGTTTATATGGAAGCATGACGGACAGGAGCATGAATATAAACTCTCTCTTTTAGGAGATCACCAGCTTGGAAACGCCGCCGTAGCGCTTACGACGATTTCAATTCTGAAAGAAAAGGGATTTGACGTTAAAGAAGAAGATATCAAAAGAGCTTTGGCAACGGTAAAATGGCCCGTCCGTTTTGAAGTTATCAGTAAAGATCCGCTTTTTATCATGGATGGAGGTCATAATCCGCAGTGCGCTCAGGCAATGGCGCATATGTTAAACGAATATCTTCCATATAAAAAGTTCAGCTTTATACTGGGAATATTAGCTGACAAGGATTACAGTTCGATGATAGACTATATCGCCCCTTTTGGAGAAGAGTTTTTCTGTCTTACGCCTGACAATTCAAGAGCTCTTCCGGCCGAAGATCTCGCGGATATATTTAAACGCAGAAAGAAAAAGGCTGTTGCCTGCGCTTCTGCTGAAGAAGCAGTAAAACTCGCGCTTCTTTCACACCGGCCTGTTATATCTTTCGGATCGCTTTATATGTCGGGAGAGGTAAGAAGCATTGTTAAAAAGCGTTTTGGCGTCAAATAAAGTTTTAAGATAAGGAGTCAGGTTTTATGTACGATATTGAACTTTCATGTGTTGAATTTGTTGAAAAACTCTCTTCAAAATCGCCTACACCGGGAGGCGGCGGAGCAGCAGCGCTGGCAGGAGCTCTTTCAGCTGCCCTCAGCGCGATGGTAGGAAATCTTACGATAGGCAAGAAGAAATACGCCGCTGTTGAAGAAGAGATAAAAAGCCTTACGGAACTTATGATAAAATATCAAAATGAACTGCTCGAACTTGTGGGCAAAGACGCGGAAGTATTCGAGCCCCTTTCAAAAGCTTATTCTCTTCCAAAAGAAACGGATGAAGAAAAAGCTCATAAAGATGCGGTTATGGAAAAATGTCTTTACGATGCATGTATGGTGCCTGTAAGTATCATGGAAGTGTGCTGCAAGGTGATATCGACTGTCGGAACATTTGCGGATAAGGGATCGGTTCTTGCTGTCAGCGACGCGGCGTGTTCAGCGTCTCTGGCGAAAAGCGCTCTTCAGTGTGCTAGTCTAAATGTCTGGATCAATACGAAAAGTATGAAAGACAGAAAAACGGCTGACAGCATAAACGAACATGCGGAAAAAATGATCGCCGAATACTGTCCAATGGCCGATGCTGTATATGAAAAAGTAACCTCACAGCTGAAAAACAAAGGCTGACGCATATAAAGATAAAAATTTTGGATAATTAATAAAGATAATTATAAAACGGCAGGTAAAATGATGGATAATAAAAAAATCGAACAGGCTGTCAAAATGCTTTTGGAGGCGATCGGAGAAGATCCTGATCGTGACGGCCTAAAAGAAACACCGGCAAGAATAGCTAAAATGTATGAAGAGATTTTTGACGGAATGGGGAAAAACGCCAAAGAGCATCTCACAAAGGTCTTTGAATCATCGACAGATGAGATAGTGGTTGAAAAAGACATACAGTTTTATTCGATATGCGAACATCACATGGTGCCGTTTTATGGAAAAATACATATAGGATATATTCCTGACGGTAATGTCGTAGGACTTTCAAAGCTTGCGAGAACAGTTGAAACATACGCCCGAAGGCTTCAAATACAGGAGAATATGACGGTACAGATCGCCGAAGACATTATGAAATACCTTAAGCCGAAAGGCGTCATAATTGTTTGTGAAGCTGAACACATGTGTATGACGATGAGAGGCGTAAAAAAGCCCGGTACAAAGACGGTAAACATTGTTACCCGCGGTGTTTTTGAGAATGATGAAAATCTCAAAAACACGTTTTTCAGATTGCTTGAGGTTTAAAGTTTGACAGATAAAGAAAAAAATAATGAAATGATTAAAATGAAGAGGGTCTGGAGTGTATACTGCGACCCTCTTATTAATCGGTATCTTTCAGCTGTGGAGGATATCGAAAGAGACAGGATATACTGTCGCCACGGCTGGGATCATCTGATAAATACAGCCAGGATAGCTTATATACTAAATCTCGAAAATCATTATGAAATAAGCAAAGAGATCATCTATGCGGCGGCTCTGCTTCATGATATAGGCAGAGTAAGAGAATATGAGGATCAGACGCCGCATGATGTGGCAGGCGCAAAAATCGCCAGGGAGGTTCTTTTGCGCAGCGATTTTAACGAAACCGAGATAAGTTATATAACAAACGCGATTTTATCACACAGAGACAATGAGCCCGGCATTTCTTTCGATACAGGTGAAAAAGGGATGATTTTAAGAAAAATTCTTCACGACGCGGACAAACTATCAAGAGAATGTTTCAAATGCGCCGCTTATGCTTCCTGCAAATGGAGCGAAGAAAAAAAGAACAACAGATTAATCATATAGACAGACTTGAGGTGAGACCATGATCATAGGAAACAGGAATTTTGATTTAAGCGGCAATACATATATAATGGGCATTTTGAATATAACTCCCGACTCATTTTCGGACGGAGGCAAATGGAATACTGTGGATCGCGCCATAAAACATGCCGAAGAAATGATAAATGACGGCGCGGACATAATCGACGTCGGCGGAGAGTCCACACGTCCCGGTCATATTCAGATATCTTCGGCGGAAGAAACAGACAGAGTTGCCCCGGTAATTGAAAAAATAAAGCAGGAGTTTGATATCCCTGTATCAGTAGACACATATAAAAGCGATGTTGCTGAAGCGTCTCTAAAAGCAGGAGCAGATCTTGTAAACGATATATGGGGATTTTTATACGACGAGAAAATGGCAGGCATTGTAAAAAAGTACAACGCCGCATGCTGTCTGATGCACAACAGAAATCAGGCAGTCTATAACGACCTTATCCCGGATATGATCAACGACTTGAAAAAATGTATAAGAAAAGCAAAAGAAGCCGGCATCAGCGATGATAAGATAATTCTCGATCCGGGCATAGGATTCGCGAAAACTTATGAGATGAATTTACAAGTGATGAAAAACCTTGACGCGTTTAATTCTCTTAGTTATCCGATGCTGCTTGGCACTTCGAGAAAATCCTTTATAAGACGCTCTCTTGATTTGGATGTCGATCAGACGGAAGAAGGCACGCTTGTTACAACAGTAATGGCGGTTCAAAACGGATATTCTTTTGTCAGAGTACATGACGTTGAAAAAAATGTCCGCGCCGTTAAAATGACATATGCCATATTAAGAAGCTGATATATCGTAATTGACGCATTTATTGTGTCGGAAAGAAGAAAAAATGGACAGAGTATTAATTAAAGACCTTGAGATTTTTGCGAATCATGGCGTATTTGATGAGGAAAATAAAAACGGACAGAAGTTTTATGTGTCATGTGAATTGTACACAGACCTTAGAAAAGCCGGCAAAACAGATGATCTGGCAAATACGATAAATTACGGCGAGATATGCTATCTTATCAAAACGATAATGCAGGAAAATACATATAATCTTATTGAAACCTGCGCCGAAAAAATAGCTGAAAAAATACTTTTATCATATGACGCTATAAATAAAGTAATTGTCTCGATAAAAAAGCCTTCAGCGCCTATCGGTCTTTCGCTTGAATATCCTGCCGTTATCATAGAGAGAGCCCGCCATGAGGCGTTTATAGCGATGGGATCAAATATCGGACAGTCAAGAGAGTTGATAGAAGAAGCAGTTCGAAAACTCAATCTGGCAGAAGATATAAGAGTTGAAAAAGTTTCGGAGCTTATAGTGACAAAGCCATATGGAGTGACTGATCAGCCGGACTTTATAAACGGAGTCATGAAGATAACGACTCTAAAGACGCCGCATGAGCTGCTTGATACGCTGCACAAGATAGAAGCTGAAGCGGGACGCCAAAGAGTTTTAAGATGGGGTCCGAGGACTCTCGATCTCGATATTATTTTTTATGACGATATCATATTAGAAGACGACGATTTATGCATACCGCATGTTGATATGCAGAATAGAGATTTTGTTTTAAAACCTTTGACCATGATCGCGCCATATAAAATTCACCCTGTTTTAAATAAAAGAGTAAAAGAGATGCTCGATGAACTTGAGCAAAAAAATGATAAATGACTGCACTAAAGAGGCGTGAGATTCACTTGAATCCAACTCCTCTTTTTTGTATAATAATGCGGATAATAAAAGCAAAAGTGTTGTATTTGGAGGAAAAAATATTGTCAACTTTTGATAAAAGCCATATCAGAAATTTTTGTATTATAGCTCATATAGATCATGGCAAATCCACGCTTGCTGACAGAATCATCGAAATGACAGGTCTGCTCACCCAGCGCGAGATGCAGGATCAGATTCTCGATAATATGGATCTTGAAAGAGAAAGAGGCATTACTATTAAGGCTCAGGCCGTCCGAACAGTATATAAAGCTAAAAACGGCGAAGAATATATATTAAATATGATAGATACTCCGGGACATGTCGACTTCAACTATGAGGTTTCGAGGAGTCTTGCGGCATGCGACGGCGCGATTCTTGTAGTTGACGCGGCGCAGGGCATAGAAGCTCAGACACTGGGAAATCTGTATCTTGCCCTTGATCACGACCTTGAAGTATTTCCTGTAATAAACAAAATAGATCTTCCGAGCGCCGAACCTGAAAGAGTTATAAACGAGATAGAGGATGTTATTGGAATCGAAGCTCAGGACGCTCCTCAGATATCAGCTAAGACAGGTCTCAATGTTGATCAGGTGCTGGAAGCTATCGTAGAAAAGATCCCCGCTCCGTCAGGAGATGAAAATTCACCGCTTCAGGCTCTTATATTTGATTCAGTCTATGATTCATATAAAGGCGTTATCGTTTCCTGCCGCGTTATGAACGGAAAAGTCAGAAAAGGCACAAAAATAAAAATGATGGCGACAGGAGCGGTAGAAGAAGTTGTCGAGGTCGGATATTTCGGAGCCGGGCAGATGATACCATGCGATGAGCTTTCTGCCGGAATGGTAGGATATATAACGGCAAGCATTAAGAACGTCTCTCTTACGAGTGTCGGAGATACCATTACAGATAATGACAGGCCATGCGACAAACCGCTTCCAGGATATAAAAAAGTAAATCCTATGGTTTACTGCGGTCTTTATCCTGCCGACGGCGCTCACTATCAGGATTTAAGGGATGCCCTTGAAAAACTTAAACTCAACGACGCGTCATTGTTCTATGAACCGGAAACTTCGGTAGCCCTCGGATTCGGATTTAGATGCGGTTTTCTGGGACTGCTTCATCTTGAGATCATACAGGAGAGGCTTGAAAGAGAATACAATCTTGACCTTATAACTACAGCCCCCAGCGTTATTTATAAGGTTCACAAAACCGACGGAACGGTTTTCGATCTTACTAATCCGACAAATCTGCCGGATCCTTCGCAGATAGACTACATGGAGGAGCCTATAGTAAAAGCTGAGATCATGGTAACTACTGATTTTATAGGACCTATCATGCAGCTCTGTCAGGAAAGACGCGGACAGTATCTCGGAACAGAATATATTGAACAGACAAGAGCTGTTTTAAAGTATATTCTCCCGCTGAACGAGATCATATATGATTTCTTCGATGCGCTCAAATCACGTTCAAAAGGTTACGCGTCCTTTGATTATGAACTTGAAGGATATCAGAGAAGCTCTCTTGTGAAACTTGATATCCTCGTAAATAAAGAAGAGGTAGACGCCCTTTCGTTTATCGTATTTGAAGGATCAGCCTATGACAGAGGCAGACGTATGTGCGAAAAGCTGAAAGAAGAAATTCCGAGACAGCTTTTTGAAATTCCGATACAGGCGGCTATTGGTTCAAAGATCATTGCAAGAGAGACGGTACGCGCCCTCAGAAAAGACGTTCTCGCGAAGTGTTACGGCGGCGATATTACCCGTAAAAAGAAACTTCTGGAGAAACAGAAAGAGGGAAAGAAACGAATGCGTTCTATAGGAAATGTAGAGATTCCGCAGAAAGCGTTCTTAAGCGTACTTAAACTTGACGAAAGCTGATATTCTAATGACAAATTCAGAAACTGAAGGTTATATTCATATTCCTTTTTGCGCTAAAAAATGCAGCTACTGTGATTTTCTTTCGTTTCCCTGCGGAAGAGAAAAACAGCAGCTGTATGTTGACGCGCTCATAAAAGAAATAGAATCAAGAAGCTTACAAAACAGGGATTACAGAATGCGCTCCGTATTTTTAGGCGGCGGAACGCCGTCGCTTCTTGAATATGGCTTAGTGAAAAAGATCATGGATTCAATGTATGAAAACTATGATATTATGCCAGACGCTGAAATAACAATAGAGGCGAATCCGTGTACATTGGACGAAAGAAAACTCGATGAATATTTAGACTCGGGAATAAACAGAATAAGCATAGGATGTCAGAGCACAAATGACAAACAGCTTAAAATGCTTGGAAGGCTTCATGATTCAGAGGGATTCTTTAAAACGATGAATCTCGTTAAGAAATCAGGTTTTGAAAACATCAATATAGATCTCATGTCAGGTCTGCCTGATCAGACATTGGCAGAATGGAAAGAAACGCTGTGTGTGATCGCGGAGCTTGGCGTCAGCCACATTTCAGCCTACAGCCTGATTATTGAAGAAGGAACACGTTTTTTCGAAATAGAAGAGGAACTGAATCTTCCTGAGGAATCTATAGTTTCTCAGATGTATCAGTCAACAGCCGGCATATTAAATAAATACGGTTTCATACATTATGAGATATCCAATTATTCACTGCCGAACTTTGAAAGCAGACATAATCTTGGATACTGGCAGGGTATAAGGTACGAGGGATTCGGACTCGGCGCTTCTTCGTTTGAAGATAACACGAGATTTTCAAATACAACGGATTTTGACGAATATATAAATAATTCCCGGGATAAACGCATAAGGCGGGATATTATAAAACTTACGAAAGAAGATTTATACAGTGAATTCATGATACTTGGACTGAGACTTATTGAAGGGATTTCTGAAAATGAGTTTAAGGAAAAATTCAACGTTACGTTGGAGTCGGTTTTTGGGGATACGATCAGTAAACATGTAAAACAGGGGACTCTTGCAAGAAATAACGGCAGGATATTTATCCCTGAGAAATATTTATTTGTTTCAAATCAGATACTCGCAGACTTCATCTAATTACTCAAAGACAAAATTAGCAGGAGGTATTATGTCAAAAGCAACTCCTTTTATAAAAATCAGAGGCGCTTCGGAAAACAATCTGAAGAAAATAGATATCGATATTCCAAGAAATAAAATGGTGGTTTTAACAGGTCTTTCGGGATCGGGAAAAAGCTCGCTGGCTTTTGATACGATTTATGCTGAGGGACAGCGCCGCTATATGGAAAGTCTTTCTTCATACGCAAGACAGTTCTTAGGTCAGATGGAAAAACCTAAAGTAGATAGCATAGAGGGTCTGCCGCCTGCTATTTCTATAGATCAGAAGGGAACAAACAGAAACCCGCGTTCAACAGTCGGAACGGTAACGGAAATATACGATTATCTGCGTCTTTTGTACGCGCGCGTCGGAATTCCTCACTGTCCCAAATGCGGAAGGATTATTCAGAAACAGACGGTTGATCAGATAGTGGATCAGATCATGTCGATGCCTGAACGTTCAAAAATCCAGCTGCTGGCTCCTGTGGTAAGAGGAAAAAAAGGAAGACATGAAAAACTTTTGGCGCAGCTGCGTAAAAGCGGATATATAAGAGGCATTATCGACGGAGATCCATACGATTTTTCCGAAGAAATAGTACTGGATAAAAATGTTAAACACAACATTGAAGTAATAGTAGACCGTCTTATCATCAAAGAGGGAATTGAAAAACGTCTTGCGGATTCCATTGAAACTGTAATGGAACTTTCCGACGGGTTGCTTCTTGTCGATACGATGGACGGAAATGTTCACAGATACAGCCAGAGTTTTTCCTGTCCTGACTGCGAGATAAGCATCGACGAGATTGAACCGAGAAGTTTTTCATTTAATAATCCCTTCGGCGCGTGCCCTGAATGCTTCGGACTGGGATATAAAATGGAATTTTCGGAAAAGCTGATGATTCCCGACACTTCTCTTTCAATTTCAGAAGGAGCGATCGCCGTTTTGGGATGGCAGTCCTGCACTCAGAAAGGAAGCTTTACATACGCGCTGTTAAAAGCGCTTACTGAAAAATATAATTTTTCTCTTGATACTCCTTTTCGCGATTATCCTGAAAAGATCAAAAATATACTTATTCACGGAACGAACGGCGAATCTGTAAAAGTACACTACGTAGGTCAGCGCGGAGAAGGCGTATACGACGTCGCTTTTGAGGGCCTTATCAAAAATGTGGAGAGAAAATATAAAGAAACATTTTCAGAAGCGAGCAAACAGGAATACGAAACATATATGGAGATTACGCCTTGTCCATGCTGTAAAGGCAAGCGTCTGAAGGAGGGCGCATTGGCGGTTACTGTTGGAGATAAGAATATTTATGATCTCACATGTCTGCCGGTAAATCAGACGGTAAAATTTTTTGATGAATTAAAGCTTACTGAGCAGCAGAATATAATCGGCGAACAGATTATAAAAGAAATAAAGGCAAGACTTAAATTCCTAAATGACGTAGGTCTTGAATATCTTACATTAAGCCGCGGAACGGCCTCTCTGTCAGGCGGCGAGGCTCAGCGTATCAGACTTGCGACGCAGATCGGATCAGGACTTGTCGGAGTTGCGTATATTCTGGATGAGCCAAGCATAGGACTTCATCAGAGGGATAACGGAAAACTGCTCGAGGCTCTAAAAGCTCTGCGCGATCTTGGAAATTCTCTTATTATAGTAGAACATGACGAAGAAACAATGCGCGAAGCAGACTGCATAGTTGACATAGGACCCGGAGCAGGATCTCACGGAGGCGAGCTTGTAGCCATGGGTTCTGTGGATGATTTAGCCGCCGTTCCTGAATCGATAACGGGAGAATATCTCAGCGGAAGAAAATTCATCCCTGTTCCTAAAACGCGTAAAGAGCCGGCGGGATGGCTTACTGTCAAAGGAGCCAGAGAACACAATCTGAAAAATATAGACGTTAAATTCCCTATAGGGGTATTTACATGCGTCACAGGCGTATCGGGATCGGGAAAAAGCTCATTAGTTAATGAAATACTCTATAAAACCCTCGCGAGAGATCTTAACAGGGCAAGGACTATTCCCGGTGATTTTGACAGTATCGAAGGAAAAGAACAGCTTGACAAGGTAATCGCGATCGATCAGTCGCCGATCGGACGTACTCCGAGGTCTAATCCGGCGACATATACCGGCGTATTTGATCAGATAAGGGATCTTTTCGCGGCTACATCTGACGCGAAGGCACGCGGATATAAAAAAGGACGTTTCAGTTTTAATGTTAAAGGCGGAAGATGTGAAGCCTGCAAGGGAGACGGCATACTTAAAATCGAAATGCATTTTCTTCCTGACGTATACGTTCCCTGTGAGGTATGTAAAGGAAAGAGATATAACAGGGAAACTCTTGACGTCAGATTCAAGGGGAAAAATATATTTGAAGTGCTTGATATGACGGTGGAAGAGGCGCTTGAATTTTTTGATTCGATCCCGTCTATAAAAAGAAAGATACAGACATTATACGACGTCGGACTTTCTTATATAAAACTCGGGCAGCCTTCTACGACGCTGTCGGGCGGAGAGGCGCAGAGGGTTAAACTGGCCACTGAACTGTCAAAAAAGAGCACCGGAAAGACAATATACATTTTAGATGAGCCGACTACAGGACTTCATTTCGCAGACGTTCACAAACTTGTCGATATTTTGCGTCGGCTGTCAGAAGGCGGAAATACTGTAGTAGTTATTGAACATAATCTTGATGTTATAAAATGTGCGGATTATATAATAGATATAGGACCTGAAGGAGGAAGCGGAGGCGGAACTGTGGTAGCCTGCGGAACGCCAGAGGAAATATCGCTCAATCCTGCTTCTTTCACAGGAAAATATATCAAACCATTATTAGATAAAGCCGTTCATTGACGGCTTGTCTTTTGAAAGGAGAGCTTATGTCTTACGTAACGGATATAGGTATCGATCTTGGAACGACCAATATTGTTATTT
>CASEDW010000203.1 GCA_949286775.1 uncultured Eubacteriales bacterium
CATCCAAGGGACTCAACAGCGGCAAGATTTTTGATTATCGCCTGCTCAGCTGCCATTTTCTGCGTTCCCATCGCCTGGACTATCGTAACTATTGAGCTTAAAGCCTCAGGTATAGCGGCTACTGCAAGAGCGACCGCGAACAAAAGTGCGTCCATGATGTGCATGTTTCGCATAATGCTCAGTCCGAAGACTATGAGGCATATGATCATTATGGATATCGCGAGCTTTTTGCTGAACTGATCGAGGGACACCTGAAGCGGCGTCTTCTTTTCTTTTGTTTTGTTCATGAGTTCGGCAATTTTACCGATCTCTGTATTCATGCCTGTTCCTGTTACAAGAACGTAAGCTCTTCCGTATGTAACAAGGCTTCCCGAATAAACCATGTTTATACGGTCTGCGAGGGCTGTATCTTCAGTTATTTCAATATCTTTTTTGTCGACGTTTGTGGATTCACCGGTCAGAGAACTTTCATTTATCTGAAGCGAAAAATTCTCGATGATACGTCCGTCAGCGACTACCATGTCGCCGGCTTCTAAAAGCAGTATGTCTCCGGGAACTACATAGATTGAATCTATCTCAATCTTTTTTCCGTCCCTTATAACCTTCGCAGACGGCGAAGACAGGGATTTAAGAGCCGCGAGCGATTTTTCAGCCTTGAAATGCTGGATAGTTCCGAGCACGGCGTTCAGTATCAGAACTGCTATTATGACAATAGTGCTCTCGGCTTCGCCTGTGATTGCCGATATGATCGCGGCTATTATCAGTATGATAACAAGCAGATCGGCGAACTGTCCTAAAAAGACTTCTATGAAAGTCTTCTTTTTGGCTTCTTCAAGCATGTTTTTGCCGTACTTTTCAAGACGCGCGTCAGCTTCGCTTTGGCTTATGCCGTCTTTGCTCGTATCAAACGATTTAAAGACGTCGTCTTTTTTTACTTTGTACCAATCTTTCATGTTTACCTCCAAACTTCCCTCCGATTAAAACAAATAGTGCGACCGCTTCCTAAGCAGAAGATGTTTTCTGTCAGATATAATTGAACCGATAAAAAAAGAGACTTTTCACAAAAAATCACATGATAAACTGCAATTTGTTTGTGTAAAGTCTCATCACCGTTCAGGCATACATTACCAAGCGATTGTACGCTGGGTTTGTTGATAATGTATTTAGATTACTCCCTCTACTTTAAATGGTCAGGTATTTATTTTCAGCAAAATATAACACGAAAAATAAATGATGTCAATAAAAGCGGAGGCGGATTAATTTATTCCTGTGTGCTGTTCCAGAAATCGCGGATAGTCTGAGCTGATCTGTCCATTGCGGCTTTTTCGTCGTCGTCCATGTTGATATAAACGCTCTTCTGGATACCGTTTTCGTTTATGATACAAGGTACGCTCATAGCAACGCCGGCCCAAGGACCATATTTTGGATTTGCAAGAAGATGAGAAACAGCAAGAACCGCGTTCTCATTTTTCACGATGGCTTCAACGATTCTTGATACGGCCATCGCGATGCCGTTGTATGTAGCGCCTTTTTCAGCGATTATTTCTGCGCCTGAATCTCTTGCTTCTTTGGAGATGGCTTCATGATCAAGGTTCATATTGAACTGCTCTACAAATCCTGCGAGAGAAACTCCGCCGAGTCTTACGCGGCTCCAAAGTGATACCTGGCTGTCGCCGTGTTCTCCGAGAACATAAGCGATGATGTCTTTTACGCTTACGCCGCATTCTTTTCCGATGAGGTAGCGAAGACGAGCCGTATCAAGAGATGTACCTGTACCGATAACTTTTTTAGGATCATATCCTGTTTCTTTTTGGATAGTCATTGTAAGGATATCTACAGGGTTTGAAACGACGATAACGATCGGGTCTTCCGCATATTTTTTGATGTTTCTTGCAACGTCTGTTGCGATGCCAATATTTACTTTAGCAAGGTCAAGACGTGTCTGACCGGGTTTTCTGCCAACGCCTGCCGATACGATGATTATATTGGCGTCCGCGCATTCCTCGTATCCGCCCTGGCGGACAGTGATCTGCTCAAAGAAAGCTGTTCCGTGAGCGATATCAAGAGCGCATCCTCTCGCGCGTTTTTCGTTGATGTCGCAAAGTACGATTTCATTCGCGAGCTCGCGAACCATAAGTACGTTGGCGATAGTTTCGCCGACATTTCCTGCGCCGATTACTACGATTTTGTTTTTGTTTTTTTCCATTTTTAAACTCCTTTACCCTCTCTGCGAAAAATGCAGATTTTTTGGCGTTTTTCAGCCTGAATATATTTATAGTATTACCCTCATGCGCTGCTTTGGAATTTATATCTTCAAAATGATCCCAAAACAACACCTTGCTCATTATATCATAAAGAATAGATTTGAGGCATTGTTTTTTTAAAATATGATGTAAAAGTTAGATATTGATTTTGTATAATCAGGCATCATAAAAATGTAACAAAGATTAGCGCAGTTCAGGGACAAAATAGTGCAATTCGCGGACAAAGCGCTTAAAAAGCCTTTTAATAATGAAATAATAAGATTTAATTAAGCGGAAATTAATTTAAAGTTAAGAAAGTGTAACTTATTTTTGTTGATTTTTAAAAACTTTCTTGCTATACTGCCAAATTAATGAGTTGTTTACAAATTGATATAAAAGGTATTACAGCAAATAAGAAAGGCGGCAGCAATTTTCCTTATGTGAGGTATGCAGTACAGGAGATTCGATGATGTTGGATTTTATTGAGTGTATTAATACGGCGATAGGTTTTTTTATAACCGTTGCATATGCCTATCAGTTCTTTTTTCTGGCATATGGATTTATCAATAGAAAAAGAAAGAAAACGAAACAATCTGAATTATTAAATAAATACGGCGTTATCATATGCGCGAGAAACGAATCGAATGTTATCGCGGATTTGATAAAGAGCCTGAAAAGACAGAATTATCCTTCTGAAATGATCGATATTTATGTAGTGGCTGACAACTGTACCGACGATACTGCTGGTATAGCCCGCAGCAACGGCGCTATAGTATTTGAGCGTTTTAATAAAGTACAGGTTGGCAAGGGATACGCGATGGAATATTTCTTCCGCAGGCTTATGAGTACTGATAAGTTTAAAGAGTATGCCGGATTTTTTGTCTTCGACGCTGACAATATCGTAGACAAGAACTTTGTCAGAGAGATGAACAATACTTTCAACAGCAATGGGGGGGCATACAGCGCGATAACAAGTTACAGGAATTCAAAGAACTTTTCTTCCAACTGGATATCAGCCGGATACGCGCTGTGGTTCTTAAGAGAAAGCCGTTTTCTGAATTATCCGCGCCATCTTTTAGGAACAAACTGCGCGATATCAGGAACGGGATTTATGATCTCGGCAAAAGTTGTTGAGGAAAACAACGGCTGGCCGTTCCATCTGTTGACGGAGGATATAGAGTTTTCCGTAAACTGCGCAATCAAGGGGCAGAAAATAGGATACTGCGACAAAGCGGTTATTTATGATGAACAGCCGACAAGTTTTGCCCAGTCCTGGAGACAAAGACTCAGATGGTCAAAAGGCTTTTATCAGGTCGACAGTAAATACGGCACACGCCTTACAAAACGCTGTTTCAGCGGAAGACGCAGATTTTCATGTTACGACATGCTTATGACTGTTGCGCCGAGTATGCTTTTGACTATAATGGCAGTGATTCTTAATGCGCTTGTTTCTCTTAGCGCTCTTGCGATGCCGGCGTTCAGAGCGAGAATACTTCTTTCTGAAACGACGTCGTTTATGCTTTCTTCTGTAGTAAGCTATTTCCTGGTTCTGCTGCTCTACGGAGCGGTTACAACTCTTACCGAATGGAAAAGCATACATGCGCCGACTTACAAAAAGATTTTGTCGGTATTTACATTCCCGGTATTCATGTTTACATATTTGCCGATATCTCTTTGCGCACTTGTAAAGAAGGTAGAATGGAAGCCTATACATCATGGATATGTGAAAACTGTTAAAGATTTTTAAAAGCGGAGACGCTCCTGTGAATTCAGAAATCAAAATCTGAAATTGCAGGAGCGTCTCTTTATTTAAACACAGGCTGTGAGCTTTGAGAGATATTCTTCGTTAAAACAGTTCAGGAATATCTTCGTCAGGACAAAGATAGAGGTTTTTGATATTAGTATAGTTGTCGAGAGCCATTTTGTGGATTTCGCGTCCTATTCCGGACTGCTTGTAGCCGCCGAAAGGATTGCCCGGAGTGCTTGTCAGATAATCGTTTACCCATACTGTTCCGGCTTCAAGACCGCGTCCGACGCGAAGCGCTCTTGAAAGATTTGACGTCCAGACTCCGGCTCCAAGGCCATAATCCGAGTCGTTCGCGATGTTGATCGCTTCCTCTTCATCTTTGAACTTGATTACTGAAAGCACGGGACCGAATATTTCCTCTTTCGCTATACGCATTGAGTTTTTAACATCAGCGAAAATAGTCGGAGCGATAAAATAACCTTTCTCACGGCCTTCGCCTGTTACGCGATAGCCGCCGCAGACAAGGCGTGCGCCTTCCGCTTTTCCGATTTCAATATAATCGAGAACACGGTTCATCTGCTTTTCGTTGATCATAGGACCGATCTGCATTGAAGGGTCGGTCGGATCGCCGACTCTGAGAGCTTCGAATTTTTTACAGAGTTTGTCTAAGAATTCATCATGAATCGATTCCTGAAGAAGCAGTCTTGAGCCGCCGACGCAGACTTCGCCCTGGGTTGAAAGAATGGCGAGCATAGCGTACTGAAGAGCCCTGTCGAGGTTGGCGTCTTCAAATACGATATTGGCGGATTTGCCGCCGAGCTCAAGGGTGCAGGGTACGATGTTTCTTCCTGTGACTTCGCCTACATGTCTTCCGACTTCTGTGGAACCTGTAAATGAAAATTTGTCGATGCCGCTGTGATTGATCATTGCTTCGCCTGTATCTCTTCCGCCGGCAAGAAGAACGTTGAATACTCCGGCAGGAATAACGTCAGCCCAGAGCCTTGCAAGCTCTAAAATTATGAGCGGTGCCGCGCTGGCGGGTTTTACTATGACGCAGTTTCCGGCTGCAAGAGCGGGAGCGGCTTTCCATGAAAGAAGCATACCCGGCGCGTTCCAGGGAAGGATCAGGCCGACTACTCCTAAAGGCTCTCTTAAAACGGCTGAAAGGGAGCCGGTGTCATGAACAACCATCGTTTCATCCTGTGATAAGATAGCTGACGCGAAGTAACGGTATTCTGATATGCAAAGTTCCATCTGAAGTATTGCCTCGCCAAGAGGCTTTCCTACGTCTTTAGCTTCTACGAGAGCGAGATACTCTTTGTTTTCTTCCATTACATCGGCCATTTTATTTAAAATGCCCGAGCGGTACTCTTTTGTTGTCTTTCCCCAGGTTTTAAAGGCTGCTCTGGCGCTGTCAACTGTGAAATCAAGCGTCTTTTTATCGGCGAAATCAAGTTCCGCGAGTAAAGAACCGTCGGTAGGACTGCAGTCTCTGTAGATTTTTCCTGTGTCTTTTGGAATGAAGTTTCCATTTATAAAGGAAGTATAAAGTTTTAAGAATTCCATTTTGATTAATCCTTTCGATTATTGTAAAGCCGGACAATTCTACCGACTTGACAATAATTATATGTTAATTTTGTAAAAAACGCAAAGAACCAGATTGATACAAAATGAGGATACCAGAAACAAATGGCCGTGAGTAAACAGGTGTCTTGACAACTGCGGGCGTTGCGTTATATATTTTAGGTCACGATTGCCGGGCTGCTTTGTAAGTATGTTCAGTATTTGAATATTTACATCTATTTAGAAGTGGTGCGCCGGAACTCGATTGATAAGTGGGGACAAAGGTGCTATTATACAAAGAAACATTTTTTTACGGGGGAAATCTCCATTATCGACGTATCAAGTGCGTCAGAAAGAGGAAATCATGGAACAGATTATAACAAGTTTGATTGAAACGGATATGTACAAATTCAGCATGGGACAGGCCATTTATCACTTGTTTCCGGGATATAAGACCACATGGTCATTTAAATGCAGAAATAAGGGCGTGAAATTTACCGCTGAAATGGTCGAAGAGATAAAAAAACAGGTGAAAGACTACTGTAATCTCAAGTTTACAGAAGATGATCTTGAATATCTCGACAATATACAGTGGATCCGAGGTTCGTATGTTGATTTCCTGAGATTATGGCATCCCCGGTATGAAGACTTTGAAATAGGAACTGATTCCGAATGCGGACTTACTATAGAAGCGAAAGGTACATGGCTGAATACTTCAATGTACGAAATACCTCTTCTCGCGATAGTAAATGAAGTTTATTTCAGGATGCAGTATGATTATGACAAGCTTTTTGAAAGCTTTAAAGAAAGGCTTAATAAAAAAATTGAGCTTTTGAAAGACGGCACATATGCGATAGGCAATTTCAGCGAGTTCGGACTCAGAAGAAGGTTGTCAAAAGAAGCGCAGGAGCTGGCAGTAAGACTTCTGAGCGAAAATAACAAGAACTATGCTGATTCATGCTGTGTTGGAACTTCAAACGTATATCTTGCTAAAAAATACAATCTGAGTCCTGTCGGAACGATGGCGCATGAGTGGATCATGTGTGTCGGACAGGGAGATCACAGGCATAACCCGGCGTATTCAAACTGGTATGCCCTTGACGCCTGGAAAGACGAGTACGGCATACTCAATGGTATAGCTCTTACAGATGCTATTACAACAGACGTATTCTTAAGAGATTTTCAGCTTACATACGCTACGCTTTTCAGTGGAGTAAGACATGACAGCGGGGATCCGTTTGAATGGGGCGACAAGATGATAGCTCATTATAAGAGCCTTGGAATAGATCCTCACACAAAGACCTTCCTGTTCAGCGACGGTCTTGATTTTGAAAAAGCCCATGAATTATATGCGTACTTCAGAGATAAAGCGAAAGTGGCATTTGGAATAGGCACATATATTTCTAATGATACGGTTGTGCCGCCTCTTAATATAGTAATGAAAACAACGGCGTGCAATGGCCAGGACGTCGCGAAAATATCGGATTCCCCGGGAAAGGGCATGTGTAAAAATCCGGAATACGTGGAATATCTGAAACGATGCATAGACTGGAGAATGAATCACTGAAAACAGGCCATTGATATGGTGATCAGAAGTTGATGAAAAAAAGAAAATTAATTATAAAAAATTGTTGACATATGAATATCAAAGTGATATTCTAACAAAGCTGTCGCGTGAGACACAGCATTGTAAAAAGAATATCAAAAAAACTTTAAAAAAGTTAAAAAAAATGTTGACATAACATATTTTAAGTGATATTCTAACAAAGCTGTCGCGAGAGCGGCAACAAAGATCATTGACAATTAAACAGTAAAACACATCCTCGAAAGTTCAAAAGTTTTATTTTATGAGCGATCGAAAGATCCTTAACACAG
>CASEDW010000204.1 GCA_949286775.1 uncultured Eubacteriales bacterium
TACTTAAAAGAGCTTGAATCCCATGGATATAATTCACCATGGGGTCTTTCGGAACTGGAAAAAGTATACGACAGGGGATGCCGAAGCCCGTTTTTATATTTCAGGGCATGGTCGCTGATCAAAAAACAGGAATCTCTCCTGCGGAAACTTTCTCCGTTTTTGATAAGAGTGCTCCTGTTCGCTCAGAAAGAAGGCGTAATAACCGAGAGCATTCTCTTGAGAACGGCGTTTTTAAGCGCGAATGTCAAGCGCTTTTATCCGACGCTTTACAAGATACTTTGCGAAGGCTACGAAAAATACGGAAAAAAAGAGATTCTGGAGGCCATTTGCCGACATATCATGAACGATAACCCGGTTTCTCCGGCTTATTTTAAATGGTATGAAAAAGCAGTTGAAGAAGATATCAGGCTTACGAGACTTTATGAATATTATATAGAAACAAGGCCGGAGGAGTCAGATGCGCCTGTTCCGATGGCGGTTAAGCTGTATTTTTCATACAATACTTCCATTGGCGAAAGAAAGAGGGCGTATCTCTATTCAAAGATAATCGGCGAAAAAGAAAAAGACCCGATATCCTTTGAAAATTATGAAAAGATAGCAGGGGATTTCGCCGCGGCGGGACTTAAAAACGGACGAATAAACGAGTATTACGCTGTATTGTACAGGGAGTTTTATCCTGAGATCAAAGACGCGGAAACAGCCGGATATATGGCTGAGATTCTGTTTACACATAAGCTTACATGCAGCGATCCGAAGATGCGGCGCGTTATAATATGTCATCCGGCGCTTCGTGAAATGCAGGCGTACGTGCTGAAAGAGGGCGTTGCCTATCCTAAGATTTACAGCAAAAACGCATGCGTATTTTTTGAAGATGAAAAGAAACGAAGATTCGCCGCGACTGTAGAATACAAAATTGAGCAGCTTTTGGACGTTGACAGACACGCGAAGTCATGTATGCTCTTTGGCATCTGGGATACTGCCATGCAGCTTTACTGCTGTCATGAAAAAACATGGCAGCTCGATATCGGCAAGAAAAATCTGATGAATTTCTGGAAAGCTGCGGAAAATCTGTATTTCACGAGGGAGTACAGAGACAAAACAAGGAAACAGCTTCTTGAGTATTTTAACAGCCATGCTGACGAATGGACGCTTGTGCCGTTTGCTGAGAGCATAAAGGAGATCACATACGGCCATATCGACAAGCCGGCGACCTTTGAGATGCTGATACAGTTTAAACAGTATAAAAAGGCGTTTAATCTGATCAACAGGATGGGATATGAGGGAATAAGTCCGCAGCTTTTGCTAAAGCTCGCTGTGACGGCGATAAAGCTTAAATCTTATGATGAAGATGAAGAGCTGCTGGATCTTTCGTATCATATTTACAGAAACGGATTTTTTAACGACGATATTCTTGAATATATCAGCAGAAACGGACTCAGTTCGTTAGAGGAGACGGAAAAAATCTGGAACGACATGACGAACTTTGTCATGGATACATTTGAAATAGAGGAAAAATATCTTCTGCGCTC
Organism: uncultured Eubacteriales bacterium; assembly: GCA_949286775.1. Taxonomy (GTDB): domain Bacteria; phylum Bacillota; class Clostridia; order Lachnospirales; family Lachnospiraceae; genus Alectryocaccobium. Next base: position 1,530 of record CASEDW010000204.1, read on the forward strand.
CATGTTTACAGGAAAGACAACAGGGGAAGCCGAGAAGATTTTTGAGAACTATTCGAGAAAAGGCGGCAAGCCGAAAGTGAGGATGGCATATCTTATCTTTTTATCAATGTTGCATGTGCTTAAAGGCAGAAAAATTTCTGATTTCACTGCGGATAGATTAAAGGAAGTGTGCAAAAATAAAGACAATGAAAGCCGTTTCTGCGCTCTTTCGTGGATCAAATATATGGCGGAAAATCCCGAAAAGATTTCCGAAGGAGACGAAGAGCTTATTAAGAGCATTCTTGAAAAATTCAGCCGGGAAAAGATCAGACTGGAGTTTTTCAAAAAGCTTCCGGCGAAGATAATAAAAGGATTCAGTCTTGACGACAAGGTATTCGCGGAGGAAAGCGCCAGGTCGGGAAGCGCTGTTGTCATACATTACAAAATAGACAGCGCGAACAATATTTCCGATCAGTGGAAAGACGAACCGTTAAAAGAGAGCGTTGAGGGACTTTTTGTCAGAGAATTCCTTTTGTTTTTCGGCGAAACTCTCAGTTATTACTGTACCGTAACAACGGCTGAAGATGTTTATGACACGCCTGTCAGGAAACTCTCGATAGAAGAAAGCGATACAAAGGGACGGACGAGATACCAGCTGATAAACAGGATGCTCATGCAGATGAGCCTCGGCGCCAAAGAAGAAACTGAAGAGACAATGAAAAAATATATGTGGCAGGAAGCGTTTGCCGATAGCATGTTTAAGATTATTGAGTAACAAAGGGGGCATGAAACATGGCAGAATCATATTTTGTCGGACTTGAATTTAATGAAAAAGAGATCCGGCTGTGCGTATATGATCCGAAAGAAAAAGACGCGGTTTCAGTGATGATAACCGCCGGAGGAAGCCATGCCGAATGCCCGGCTCATATGGCGTATATAGAAGAAACCGGACGCTGGAAATATGGCATAGAAGCTGATTATTTTGCGGAAAATAAAGGCGCGGTTCTCTTTGAGGACGTTTTTGACAGAGTGCTTGAAGGCCGCGATTTTGAGGCGAACGGCAAAGTCTTTTCAGGCGAGACGGTGGTTGCGGAAATGATCAAACAGGCGATAGCGTTCGCGGGAATAAAAGTGCCGGCGATGCAGATAGAAGTGCTGATGATAACGGTGCCTAAAATATCAAAGTACCTGACTGATACGATAGAAAAAGCCTTTAAAAGAATGGGATTGGCAGCAGGACAGGCATATCTGCAAAGCTTTGATGAGAGCTTTTATGTTCATACATATTACCAGAAGTATGAGGTGTTCAGCCGCGACGTCGGACTGTTTTATTTTAAAGACGATACCACGGTTCAGTTTAAAAAACTGCATTCGGATCTGACTACAAGACCCGCGACAGTAACTGTCACAGAGGGCGGTATGACGATTCTCTCTCTTGATCCGGATAAAAAGGATCAGGAGTTCGCGGATTTTATAAATGAAAATGTCCGTGAAAATGAATATTCAAGTTTCTTTCTTGTGGGAAAGGGATTTGACCGTTCATGGTCAAAAAAATCACTGGGACTTCTTTGCAGGGCAAGGCGCAAAGTGTTTTATGGAACAAATCTTTTTTCCAAGGGAGCGTGTTATGCCGCGCGGGAAAAGTCGTCATACGCGCAGTTAAAGCACAGATCGCTTTTTATGGGCAGCGATCTGGTCAGAAAAAATATCGGAATAGAACTTCTTTCAGAGGGAATTGCAATTTATCATCCGCTGATAACTGCAGGTATCAACTGGTATGAGGCCGAAAATGAATGCGATATTATCCTGAATGACGAAAGAGAGCTGGTTTTCCGCGTGAGCTCTCTTGAGGATGGGAAAAAGACTAATTATTCGATGCCGCTTACAGATCTCCCGGAAAGACCGGCGAAGGCGACAAGGCTTAATATCAGGATACATTTTGAAGCGGCTGATCAGTGTGTTATCGATGTTAAAGATCTCGGTTTTGGTGAAATGTTTGAATCGTCAGGGCTGAGCTGGAAAGAAGTATTGTAAAATTCATCAGGAGGAACTATGGGAAATTATCTGCTTTGCTCTCATCCGCTTGCCGGGAAGCCTTTTTATATAGAGAGCATTCATTTGAATATATATTCCATAGAGGAATTGTGCTTTTTCCTGAGCACAAATATGGCCATTGCGGATGAAGTTATTTTAAATCCGCTGTTGGCCGAATGGCTTTCTGAACAGTGCGGAATAATAAATATCAAAGAGTACAACAGTATAGTGGTGTCAGATGAAAAGATCGGACACAGACTGTACTGGATCTTTGTTAAAAGCCATTATTTCGCGGAAAATGAACTCAGGAAATATAAAGTGAGAATAGACGCTTTTGATAATACGGGCAGGATGGAGAGGCAGAAATTAAAAGGCGACGCTCTTCTTAAATTCGGAAAATACAAGCGAAGTATAGGATGTTATGAGGAAGTTTTCGCGATGCAGGGGATTTCTTCAAAGCCTTCATTTTTCAGGGCAACAGTCTGGCACAACATGGGATGCGCTTATGAAAAGTTGTTTCAGACGGCAAGGGCGGTAAAATGCTTTGAAAAGGCGTTTGAGATTGACGGCTCTGATATATTCAGGGATTCCTATATAAAAGCCGTTTATTTTGACAGCGGAGAAAAGAAAGCGGAAGAAGAGATAAAAAAATTAGAACTTGACGATAATTATCTGCATGAACTTAAGCGGCAGATTTCAGAGATAAAAGCAAAGCCTGTGACAGGCGATATACAAAAGACGCTTAATGAGTGGGTAAAGCAGTATCATTTGAGCGTAGATCAGTGAGACAGGGTTAAAGATGTTAGATATATGTTTATTGGGAACAGGAGGAATGATGCCGCTTACCTTCAGGTGGCTCACTTCTCTTATGACAAGATTTAACGGAAGCAGTATTCTTATAGACTGCGGCGAAGGAACACAGATAGCGATCCAGAAACAGGGGTGGAGTTTTAAGCAGATAGATACGATCATGTTTACGCACTACCACGCTGATCATATAAGCGGACTGCCGGGAGTGCTTCTCGCGATGATGAACGCTGACAGAACGGAGCCTGTAACGCTTGTTGGCCCCAAAGGTCTTGAAAGAGTCGTTTCGGGATTAAGAGTTATCTGTCCGGAGCTTACATTTAAAATAGAATTTCGTGAAATAACTGAACCCGAGGAAAAATTCGTTGTAAACGGATATCATATAACAGCTTTCAGGGTTAAACACAACACGATCTGTTACGGTTACAGCATAGAAATTCCAAGAAGCGGAAAATTTGACGCGGAACGCGCGAAAAAAGAAGGAATACCTCTCAAATTCTGGAATCCGCTTCAAAAGGGAATGACCATGGAAGAAAACGGCGTCATTTATACGCCTGATATGGTTCTTGGAGAACCGAGAAAGGGGCTTAAGGTCACTTATACGACAGATACGAGACCTGTTCAGGCTATTATAGATCATGCGAAAGATTCCGACGTATTTATATGCGAAGGCATGTACGGAGAACATGAAAAGGCTGAAAAAGCGAAGGAATACAGGCATATGACGATGCAGGAAGCGGCGCATCTCGCGTCCGAAGCGGATGTCAAAGAGATGTGGCTTACACATTTTTCGCCGTCTACGTCGCGGCCTGACTGGTATTTAAAAGAGATACAGAATATTTTCCCTGATACTGTCATCGGCAGAGACGGAATGACTAAAGAGCTGAAGTTTAGGGATGGAGAAGATTAAGCTATGGACGATTGTTTGATACTTGGAATAGAGAGCTCCTGTGACGAAACGGCGGCGGCCGTTATAAAAAACGGCAGAGAAGTCCTCTCTAATGTTATTTCATCACAGATAGATATTCATACTCTGTATGGCGGAGTAGTGCCTGAAATCGCTTCAAGAAAACATATAGAGAGAATTAATCAGGTGATCAGACAGGCGCTTTCGGACGCGAATGTGACCCTTGATGATATTGACGCGATTGGAGTCACCTACGGTCCGGGGCTTGTGGGGGCGCTTCTTGTGGGCGTCGCGGAGGCAAAAGCGATAGCCTTTGCTAAAAATATTCCGCTGGTGGGAGTTCATCATATAGAAGGGCATGTGTCGGCTAACTATATTCAGCATCCAGAGCTGGAACCGCCGTTCATGTGCGAGATAATTTCAGGCGGACATACGCACCTGGTCATAGTAAAAGATTATGGAGAGTTTGAAATACTCGGAAGGACAAGGGACGACGCGGCAGGCGAAGCTTTTGATAAGGTTGCCCGCGCGATAGGCCTTGGGTATCCGGGAGGCCCTAAGATAGAGAAAAAGGCGAAAGAGGGAAATCCAAACGCCATAGAATTTCCGAGGGCGCATGTGGCTGATGCCGAGTATGATTTCAGCTTCAGCGGCTTAAAGTCGGCTGTTTTGAATTATATAAATAAAGCGAATATGACAGGGGAAGCCGTAAACGAAGCGGATGTGGCCGCGTCATTTCAACAGGCTGTAATCGATGTCCTTGTGGACAATGCAATCCGCGCATCGAAAGATTATAAGATCGATAAGCTGGCGCTGGCGGGCGGCGTCGCCTCAAATGGAACGCTGAGGATGGCATTTGAAGAGGCCTGCGCTAAAAACAATATAAAACTATATTGTCCGGCTCCGGTTTTGTGCACTGACAACGCGGCTATGATAGGAGCGGCGGCTTATTATGAATTCAAGAAGGGAAATCTCGCGGGATGGGATCTCAATGCCGTTCCGAACCTGAAACTGGGCGAAAAGTAATTTATTGGGAGAAAAGGTATGGACGAAAAGAAGTTTTGCAGCGCTGTTGTGGTCGCGGCGGGAAAAGGAACGAGATTCGGTTCCGATATTCCGAAACAGTTTTTAGAAATAGGTGGGAAGCCTGTTTTATATTACAGCCTTAAAGCGCTTTGTGATTCCGATATAATAGATGAGATTATCATTGTCACATCTGAAGAATGGATAGATTTCGTAACGGAAGAGATCGTGCGCAAATATGAAATGGAAAAAGTTCAGGCTATAGTGCTGGGCGGCGATGAAAGGTATGATTCCGTGTTCGCAGGATTGATGTCGGTTGATATTTCAGCTGACTACGTGTATATCCATGACGGCGCAAGACCGATGCTGACAGAGGATATCCTGAGACGAGGTTTTGAAACCGTATCAAAATACGGCACGGCAGTAGCGGCGATACCGTCGTCAGACACAGTCAAGATTACTGATGAAGACATGACGGTAACTTCAACGCCTGACAGAAACAGCGTATGGAGAATACAGACCCCGCAGATATTTGAATATGACATGATAATAAAAGCATATTTTTCTCTTACTGATGAAGATAAAAAAGGGCTTACGGACGACGCGATGATCATCGAAAGAAAAACAGACAATCCGGTTCATCTTTTTATCGGATCGGAAGACAATATCAAGATTACCTCGCCGGGGGATCTTGAAATAGCAAAACAAAAATTGAGTAAATAAAGATAAGCGCCTAAGCAATGAGTTTCGGATAATCGAAATCGCTGCATCGGCGCTTGTCTTGTTATTTCATAAACATATGGATCATTTTGTCATAAATAGCTGAGAATGGCTCATATCTCATAGGCAGATCAAGCCATGTTTTTTTATCTACGATGCTCTTTATGTGAGAGAATGTCATAAATCCGGCTTTTCCATGGTAAGAACCCATTCCGCTGGCGCCGACGCCTCCGAAAGGAAGATTCGAAGAAGCGAGATGAATAATCGTATCGTTTATGCATCCGCCGCCGTATTGAACGCGCTCTGTGATTGTCTTGACGGTTTCTTTTTTAGATGTAAACAGATAAAGAGCAAGCGGAGAATCCATCGAATTGATCTTGGAGATTACGTCTTCAAGGTTTTCATATTCGATGATCGGCAGTATCGGGCCGAAGATTTCTTCCTTCATCACTGCGTCGTCGAAAGTAACGTTATCCATGACTGTAGGCTCTATCTGAAGAGTGGCAGGATTGCATTTGCCGCCGTGCACTACTTTGTTCGGATCGATAAGAGCGCGCAGTCTTTCAAAATGTTTTTCATTTACTATCTTGCCGTAATAATCGGCCGACATCGGATCGGCGCTGTATTGTTTGACGATCTGTTCTTTGAGTTCCTTGATAAACATCTTTTTGATGTGTTTTTCGCAGAAAACATAATCAGGGGCAACGCATGTCTGACCAAGATTTAAGAATTTTCCGAAAACTATACGTTTAGCCGCGAGAGGGATATCGGCGTCTCTTGTGACGATGACAGGGCTTTTTCCGCCGAGCTCAAGCGTAACCGGCGTGAGGTTTTCAGAAGCTTTGCGCATAACCTCCTGACCGACAGCCTTGCTTCCGGTGAAAAAGATATAGTCGAATTTCTGGTTTAAAAGCGCGGTGTTTTCGGCACGGCCGCCGGTGATAACGCAGATATATTTTTCAGGAAAGAGCTCTTTCATCATGTCTCTGATGGCTTTGCTGGTGCTTGGTGAGTAAGCACTCGGCTTTACAACAGCAGTATTTCCAGCGGCGATCGAGTCGATGAGCGGTCCCATAGTGAGGAGGAACGGATAGTTCCAGGGGCTCATTATGAGAGTCACGCCGTACGGACAGGGCTTTTTGTAACTTCTTGAAACGTACTGGTGAATCGGAGTCGGAACTCTTTTTTCAGCCGCGTAAGATCTGATGTGCTTTAATATATGAGTAAGTTCAGAGAGGATGAGTCCGATCTCTACCATATAAGATTCGAAGTGGCTTTTGCCAAGATCCGCTTTGAGGGCGGAGGCGATCGTATGCTCATTTTCTTTAATGTATTTTCTCATTTTATAAAGAGCTTTCATTCTGTTTTCAACAGGTATCGTAACTCCTGTATGGAAAAATGCACGCTGTTTATCTACAATTTTTTTGATTTCTGATTCGTTCATGAGTATCTCCTGTAAATGTTGTTGGTTTATTCCATAATTAAATAATAGAATTTTTCAAGGCGTTTAGCGTCCATAAGCACAGGCACGGGATAAAGAGGATTGGCTTCTTTGTCAGCGATCTGCGCGAGACGGGGAATGTCATTTACTTTTATACCTTTGATTTTGTTTCCGATAGAAAATTTTTGCTGCATATCCTTTATCGCGGCGATAAATTTTGCCGATGCCACAGAGGGTTCTGTCCATGGCGTGGCGAGTCCGGCTGCCATCGCGAGGTCATGAAGCTTTTTGTCTACTGCTGAGCCGTATTCTTCTAAGACATAAGGAAGAATGACTGCGTTCGCGTAACCGTGAGCTATATTATATTCGCCGCCGAGGGAATGAGCCACTGCGTGCACATATCCCACATATGATTCTGAAAACGCGCATCCGGCATAAAAAGAAGCTTTAAGCATATTTGCACGCGCTTTTATGTTGTCGCCGTGAAATACTGCTGTTTCGAGATTTTCAAAAATGAGTTTTACAGCCATGATCGCGTCTTTTCTTGTCGCGTGAGTCGTTGAATTTCCTATATACGCTTCAACGGCATGCGTAAGTGCGTCCATTCCTGTTGTGGCAGTTACAAAAGGAGGGAGGGAGAGAGTAACTCTCGGGTCAAGCACAGCATATTTAGGAATAAGAGGGAAATCCATGATCGCGTATTTATATCGTGATTTTGAATCGACTATAACGGCCGCGAGAGTGGCTTCGCTTCCTGTACCGGCTGTTGAAGGAACAGCAATCAGAAGAGGAATTCTTCGTCCTACTTTTAATATTCCCTTCATATCGCCTAATGATTTGTCGGGATTTGCAAGGCGGGCTCCTACGGCTTTTGCGCAGTCCATGCTGGAACCGCCGCCGAATCCTATAAGCGCCTGGCAATTGTTATGTGTATACATTTTAAGCGCTTCCGAGACATTTTCCGTTGTCGGATTCGGAACAGTTTTGTCATATATGGCATAGTGTATATTTTTCTTTTTTAATGCGTGCTCAAGGCGTTTTGTAAGACCGAAAGACATTATGGTCTTGTCTGTAACAATCAAAACGCTGTCGCAGTGATTTTTGATAAGCACGTCAGGAATCTGTTTCACATCGTTGAGGATTTTAGGATTCCTGTAGGGCAGTATAGGCAGGGCAAGTTTAAAACATGACTGAAAAGCTCTGCAGTAAATTTTTTTCGCGATAAACATATGGAATCTCCTTTTTATGTTTATTTATTAAAATAAAAAACTTTCGAACTTAATTATTATATATAAGAAAATAAGCAAAAACAAGAAACTAAATCTTCACAAAAAAAGTTTAAAAAAGTTGTTGACATCTGATAATGGAAGTGGTATCTTAATGGAGCTGTCGCGAGAA
>CASEDW010000205.1 GCA_949286775.1 uncultured Eubacteriales bacterium
CCGGCGTCGAAACTTGGCGAAGTGACTGTCACAAGACAGAATCTTGATATAGTCCCTCCGGCGGAATCGCCTGAGGATATTCACAGCATCAAAGGAAGGGAATGGGTACGTCTTTTTGAAAATATCATGTCGTTGAGCGATTATAAGACGCTTATTCTCGATCTTGGCGATGAAGTTGACGGCCTGGAAGAGATATTTTCTCTGTGCAGCCGTATATATGTTCCTGTTCGGGAAGACAGACTTTCAGAGGCGAAGTTTTCGGAATTTATGAGATATATAAAAATGAACATGATCGATGATAAAAAGATCAGACAGCTGCATATACCGTTTTATAAGGCGGCCAAGCTTGGAAATGAGTATATGGAGAATCTTTCGTGGAGCGAGCTGGGCGATTACGTAAGGAAGATTGCACAGGAAGAATTTTAAAAGAGGATCATCGTATGGACAATAAACTTTTTGAAGAGATGCGGAGAGATCTTATATTTAATATCGACATGGAAAATGACGTTTCCGATCAGAAGATCATGGAAGAGATAGACGGCATCGTCCTTGGAAAGGGCAGGGAATATCATCTGACTCTAAAAGAGAAGAAAGAATACAGAAAAACTCTTTTTTATTCAGTCAGGAAACTCGATATCCTTCAGGAACTTGCGGAAGATCCTGAAGTGAACGAGATAATGGTAAACGGACCTGAAAAGATATTTTTTGAAAAAAACGGGAGGATAAAAAAATATGACAAGACGTTTTCAAGCGAGGACAGGCTGTACGATATAGTCCGGCAGATCGCCGGGGACTGCAACAGGGTGATAAACGAGCAGTCGCCTATAGTGGACGCGAGATTAAAAAACGGAGACAGAGTGAATATCGTCGTTCCGCCTGTCGCGATTGACGGACCGATACTTACAATCAGGAGATTTCCCGACAGTCCGATAACGATAAACGATCTTGTCAGAAAGGAAAGTCTGACGCGGGAAGCCGCGGAAGAATTGAAAAAATACGCGGCCGCTGGATACAGCATTATAGTTAGCGGAGGAACCTCTACAGGAAAGACGACTTTCTTAAACGCGCTGTCGGAATATATTCCTGAGTCGGAACGTATAGTGACGATAGAGGATAACGCGGAACTGCAGCTTCAAAACCTGGAAAATATCGTAAGACTCGAGGCAAAGCCGGCGAATCTGTATGAGAGCAGGGAGATTACCATAAGGGATTTGCTGAAAACAGCTCTGCGTATGAGACCAAACAGAATAATCATCGGAGAAGTCAGAGGTTCGGAGGCGGAGGATTTTCTTACGGCATTAAATACAGGACACAGCGGCAGTCTTGGAAGCGTACATGCCAACAGTCCGGAGGATCTCGTTCTGCGCCTTGAGAGTATGGTACGCATGGGATCTGAACTGCCGATTCCCGTTATAAGGCAGCAGATCGCCGCGGGAATAGAGATAATAATCCAGCTTCAGAGAGATGTATCGGGCAGGAGGCAGGTTGAGAAAATATCAGAAATAATCAACTATAACGGCGAAAAAATTGAAATGAATACTGTGTATGAGCGTGATCCTGAGGGAAACTTGAACAAAAAAAATAAACTGATGAAAACCGGAAAATTGGAGAAATATGAAGCCTATCTTGAACTTCAGAAAAAACATCAAAAGAACAAAAAAGCCGCAAAGAACTGATTACAGCAAATACAGATATACGAAGCCGGAGTTAATTCTATATGCGGCTGTCGGAACCGGCATAGGAGTTATAGTCTGCTGGCTTTGTTATAACAGTATCTATGCGGCGCCGGTGTCTGTTATCACCTGCATCGTATATTTAAAGAAAAAGAAGAAGGAACTTATTAAAAAAAGAAAAAACACGCTTTTATATCATTTTAATGACTTTTTGAATGCTCTGAATATATCTCTCGGAGCAGGGTATTCGCTGGAAAATGGAATAAAGAGTTCTCTTGAAGATATGAAGCAGCTTCACGGCGAAAAAGATGTGATCGTCAATGAATTAAATATAATGGCAAGCGGTCTTAAAATCAAAAAGCCGATAGAGGAACTGTTCAGAGATCTTGGAGAGAGAAGCGATGAGGACAATATCAGGTTGTTTTCAGAAATGATAACAACTGCCAGAAAACATGGAGGAAGCCTTGTAAAGGTGCTCTCAGATACAAGGAAAATCATTAATGAAAAGATAGAGACAAAACATGAGACGGAAAAAATCCTTGGTTCAAAAATATATGAGCAGAAAATAATGAGCATAATGCCGGCAGCTGTAATAATTTATCTGAGGCTAACATTTGACGGATTTATTGAACAGCTGTACGGAAATATAGCGGGAGTAATCATCATGAGCGGATGTCTTCTTGTATATATGGGAGCG
>CASEDW010000206.1 GCA_949286775.1 uncultured Eubacteriales bacterium
AACTGCTCTTTTCCATCTCTTATTTTGTCCGATATCTTAACATTCAGCATTTTGTCTACTCTGTAATGTTTAATCTTTCCGGCGTCACGATCATATCCTATCATATAATAATTTTCATCATCCCATGACAATCCCCACGGGCTGATATCATACCACGCTCCATCATGACGAAGCTTCATTTCTTTTTTCACATTCCACTGATAATACTGAAATTGTATCTGTCTGTTTTCCGAAATCGCGTTATGAATAGCATCTACCGTATAATAGATACTCTCATTCATTGTTTTTATCCTGCCTGATCTGAATCAGGTTTACCGTTAGCAACCTAACGTTTAGGAAATTTAACCTCACCTAATTTTGATGTCAACTATCCTAATTTTATTGTATTATACAAGCATAAAAAGGCAGTAATTCTATGAATGATGATCCCATGTACTTTTCGAATCAAGAAACAGATAATAAACCGGTTAGGATATTAGGAAAGATTATCAAGTTAAGAGGCTGCCAAACTAATCACTGCTTACTGACCCAATCCCGACAAATGGAGTGACAACTTCCAAAAAAGGAGCTTTAATCATGAAATGTTTATCTTGCAAGAATGGTGACATGTTTCCATCCACATCAATTTATTTTACTGAATTTAATAACTGCATGCTAATAATTAAAAATGTTCCGTGCATGAAATGTGAACAATGTGGCGAAATCGTATTCTCTGCTTCAGTTCACCGTAAAATCGAGCACATTGTTGAAGACGTAAAGAAACTCACCAGCGAACTGACAATCCTTGAATATGATAACGTCGCATAATTTTAACATTAATAACTTATTTTCATCGTACTTTCATCGTACTTTTTGCGAAAAACAGACTGTACAAGCGTCCATTTTATAGGATTTTTGTCCAGTTTTTTGGACAAAGAAAAAGCCGCTAAAATCCAGTAAATACAGGACTTTAGCAGCGTTTTCAAGGCTTTATGCCAACGTATAAATTATCAGGGGATGAGGGAATCGAACCCCCACCAAAGGTTTTGGAGACCCCTATCATACCATTTGACCAATCCCCTATTCAGTTGTTTTCAGCAACTTCGAAAGTATACCATTATCAGACAGGATTTGTCAACCGGTAAAATCAAAAAACTTTTGCAACGCTTTATACGTTTTTGAATAATAAAAAGCGCCGACAGTCTTTACCTTTATAATAATATTTCCTTTTAACATTCACTCTACCTCTTTTCTATATAAAAATTCAACACAAAATATAGTTGAACAGCATCTCAGTAATTTTCATCCTGTAAATTCTTTTGTTTAAAATAATTTCGGTATTCGAACGGAGTCATACCCATTTCCCTTTTAAATACCATTGTGTAATAACTATGTCTGGAAAAGCAAAAGTGTTCGCTGATTGTCTGTACTGACATATCAGAATACTTTAGCAAGCTGCATGATGCTTTTATTCGGCTTATTTCAATCCATTTTCGGATTGATATACCTTCTACCTGCTTAAAAACATGACTGCAATGGGATTCACTTAAAAACAGACTTTTTGCGATGTCTTTGATATGAATCGGCGTATTTAAATGATCTAAAATGTAGTGTTTAATCTCTTCAACTATATTTCCGCTAGTTCGTTTATTCGATTTATACGTGGCCACCTGTTCTGTAAATGTTGTAAGCGCATCCACAAAAAAATCCTGCTGATATTTATCTGCGCAGTAAATATAGCTTTCAGCCGCAGCATATGCAACAGGTTCCGGAACGCCCTCTGCAATCGCAATACGTGAAAACATAGTGACGGCATTAATAAATTTATAAATCTCATTTTTCATAGGATCATCCGAATAGGTGATTCGGTTCGTTTCCTTTCTGTATGCATCAACGTTATTGGTACGTATATCCGGAATCATATCAACCATTCCATTTCTGACAATATTTATTAATGATAACTCCTGATCAAATCCAAATTTAAGAGGCTCAATGTCAAGTCTGTCCATTATTATTTTTGACAGATGTTTTTCAACTCGTTTGTCCAAGGAAATCTTCTCCTTCATCCAAAATATTTGTAATACATTGTATCATAGAGACTCACAAATTGCAGGATTATGCATGAAAATTGCAGAATTTTGATAGATTTAGCCGCTCTGTTTGCTAAACTAACTTTATTATTATCAACAGGGGGGGTGAAAAAATATGAAACACAAAAGGATATTTGCAGCAGCCATGACAGTGATAGTAGCATCATCATTATTTGCAGGCTGCGGATCAAACTCCGGAGGCGCCGCTTCTTCAAGCAACAATGATTCTTCAAACAATATATCTTCAAACACTGAATCAAATATTGAATCAAGCACTGAATCAAGCATTGAAGAAGGCACCTCTGAAAACACTCAATTAACCGCAGACACACCAATTACAGTATCAGGTGGCCAAATAACGGGTGTAACTTCTGAGGACGGTGAAACTCTGATCTATAAGGGAGTTCCATACGCAGCCGCGCCGGTTGGCGATCTGAGATGGAAAGCGCCGCAGCCGGTTGAAGAGTGGGATGGAATCAGAGCATGTGATGAGTTTTCAAAAATCTGCCTTCAGAGCACAACGGCTTATGGCGATTTCCAAAAAGAATTTTATGATGACCCATATCCTGAAATGAGTGAAGACTGTCTGTATCTGAATGTATGGACACCGGCAAAATCTTCAGATGAAAAGCTTCCGGTTATGGTTTATATCCACGGTGGCGGCAATGGAAGCGGCTGGTCTTACGAGAAGGAATTTGACGGAGAGGCAATAGCCGACAATGGATGTATCCTTGTAACGATCAATTACCGTCTGGGAATCTTCGGCTTTCTCGCCAGCAAAGAATTAGCAGAAGAAGCTGACGGCTGTTCAGGAAACTATGGACTCATGGATCAGCTCGCAGCTTTGCAATGGATACAGGACAATATAGCAGCATTCGGCGGAGATCCTGATAATGTAACCATGTTTGGTCAGTCCGCAGGCGCTATGGATATGACACTTCTTGCACTTTCAGAAAAAACGGAAGGTCTTGTTGATCGTGCTATATTTCAGTCAGGCGGATTTCTTTCGAATTCATTTGATGCAGTTTCGCAGGAAGATGCTCAGCTTCTTGGCGAACAGATGATCAGTGATCTTGGAAAAACTTCTATTGATGATTTAAGAGCTATGAGCGATCGCGAGCTGTATGACGCTTCAGTTGAAGCCGGCGGAACATACTATGGACTTTGTGTTGATGGATATGTAATTGATAAAACTGCAAAAGAATTATTTGACGAGGGCAATCTGCTTGACATTTCCTATATGATAGGTTCAAATTCGGATGAATTTGGAGGTATGTTTGCCAGTGGAGTAACACTTCTTGGAGATAAGCTCATTGAACTTGGACGCGAGCCTGCATATTGTTATGAATTTGCACACTTCATGCCAGGTGTTGATGATCCGGAAAGCACTTGCTATGGAGCATTCCATACAGCAGAATGCTGGTATATATTCAAAACACTGGATCGCTGCTGGAGACAGCCGCTCTTGTCAGATATAGATTATGAGCTTTCCGATATGATGTGCGATTATTGGACAAATTTTGCTAAGACAGGCGATCCGAATGGCGAAACTGTTCCAGAATGGCCGGCATATACATCCGACAACAAAAATATCCAGATACTTGATATAACAGAAGAGTGATATCAATATGTCTCATTTAAAAAGGCGCGTCTGCTTCGACGCGCCTTTTCATAATTTAAGTATTCAGATATGCGATTTAGATGTTGGAATGGAACACTCCCGTTGCCATCTGCACGCACAGAGAAACGATTGTAATCGCTACCCAGCAGCAAAGGCCGAGGAGAATCGGCTTTCCGCCTTTTTTCACAAGAGTTACAATATTGGTATTTAAACCGATAGCGCACATCGCCATCGCGATGAAGAATTTCGCGAGCCACTTCATTACCGGTACAAAGCTGTCCATATAAGCCGCGCAGAAAGAAGTCTCAGGGAACATTCCCACAACAGTAGTGAGGATCGCCGCGATCAGGAAGTAAATGATAAAGAACGGGAATACCTTCTTCATCGAAAACGAACCTGCAGCGCCGCCTTCTTTTTTAGCTTTAGCAGTTCTGTAAAATGCAAGAACAAGCGTAATAGGAATGATCGCCAGTGTTCTTGTAAGTTTAACAGTTACCGCCGAAGAAAGGATTCCCTCGACTCCGTAAATGCTCTCCGCTGTGGCAGCAGCCGCCGTTACAGATGAAGTGTCGTTTACGGCTGTTCCCGCGAAAATAGCAAATCCTTCACTGCCAAGACCTATAGCATGGCCGATAGCCGGGAAGATCAATGCCGCAATTACGTTAAACAGGAAAATTACCGAAATCGACTGAGCCACTTCGCTGTCGTCAGCGTCGATAACAGGAGCCGTCGCAGCGATAGCCGAACCGCCGCAGATAGATGAACCGACGCCGATCAGAGTCGCCGTTTTAGCGTTCATCTTCAGCACTTTCATAAGCAGATATGAAACGATAAGCGAAATCGAAATAGTGCTGACGATAACAGGAAGACTCTTGCTTCCAACTGAAAGAATAGTTCCGATATTTAACGAAAATCCAAGAATGATAACAGCCCACTGAAGGATCTTCTTTGATGTAAATTTAATTCCGTCCTTCATCAGATTATTTCCGGCAAGTGCAGGAACAATGAGCGTTATGATCATTCCCATGAGAATAGCAAACACAGGCGCTCCGATTACTTCTAATGAAAACGAACCGACACTGAGTTCAGATAAAAAAGTCGCGATCAGCGCTATGATAATACAAAGCACGATTCCCAACCCTTTTTCCTTGAAAAATTTCATTACTAAAATTCACCCCTCTTTTCCTTTTTTAATACCATTTTCCATGACTTTTCTGATACTATCATAAATCATCGTTAATTACAATTTGAAAATCTTTCTGTAAAACAAACTAATATTGTTTAAAATTTATTTTCAATTTACATTCATTCATTATAAGCGTAAAATACTTACTAATAAACTATTAAGGAGACTTACATATGCTTGACTTCAGAGTAGATTCATTTTTGGCAGTATGCAAACACTTATCGTATACAAAAGCAGCTCAGGAACTAAACCTTACACAGCCTGCGATAACTCAGCATATCAACTTTCTCGAATCCCAGTATCAGGTAAAACTGTTTACACGCGAAAACAACAAGATATCATTAACCCCCGAGGGCGAACAATTAAGAAACGCCATGATTACAGTACGTCAGGATATAAAAAAACTGCAGGAAGATCTGGTCAAGATGAAACACCAAAAATTCCAGCTTCGCTTCGGATGTGTAGCCGCAGTCGCCGAGCACAGCCTTATTCCGATTTTATCCGACTATATCAAAACACATCCTGACAGGGACGTACAGCTTACCGTTGCTACCACCCCAGAACTCATGCGCGATATGGATAACGGAAATATCCATTTTGCTATAGTGGATGGCAGTTTTCAAAGAGAAAACTATAAACATTTACCTTGGAGCACTGTCAATTTTGTATGTGTCTGTGCGGCAAATCACACTTTTACAAAATGTGTATATAAATTTGAAGACCTACTATCAGAAGAACTCATCATATTTTCTCCTACAGTTACACCCGGCAGCATTTTCTTAACATATCTTGAAAAAAACGATATTCATCTGTCCGATTTTAAACGAGTTCTTGAATTCAACAGTATGCTTTTATTAAAGCAGCTACTACTAGATAACTGCGGTATCACATTTCTTCCAAAAAGCGCAGTCGAAGAAGAGCTTGCTGCAGGATACTTAAAAGAAATCCCTTTGGAAAACTTTAACATTGTAAGAGAATTTCATTTCATATGGCGTAAAGACAGCATAAACGAGCCTTCATTTATTATTATATACAATCTCTTACAAGGAAAATCCTTTGAAGAAGCAGTCATGACTATGCAATTAGATAATACATAAATATTATCTTCGATTCATGCGCCGTCACAGCTTTTCATACTTAAGAAAAATGTTATTTACATCCATAATATTTCATATCGTCTATTTATTGTGTTCGCCAAGTGTAGCACTATTTATATTTCACCTTCACAGAAATCTTCCTAATGAAAAACAAGCGCTGCTTCAAAATGCAGCGCTTTATATTTATTCATACAAATGACATGCTACGAAATGATTCGGTTCCGCCTCATAAAAATCAGGCGTTTTCGCGAAACATTTTTCGGTAGCCCTTGGACATCTTGCTGCGAATCTGCATCCTTCAGGAGGATCTATAGGAGATGTAACCTCCCCTTTAACTACCTCAGCTTCTTTTCCTTTGTATGAAATATCAGGAATCGGAACAGCGGAAAGCAGCGCCTTTGTATAAGGATGAAGTGGTTTCGCAAACAGCGTATCCGAGTCAGTTTTTTCTACCATTTTTCCGAGATACAGCACTAGGATATCATCGCTGATATGCTTTACTACCGAGAGGTCGTGAGTTATAAAAATATAAGTAAGCCCACGCTTATCCTTCAAATCCATCATAAGGTTGAGAACCTGCGCCTGGATAGATACGTCAAGAGCTGAAACAGGTTCGTCACAGATGATAAACTTAGGATTCAAAGCCAGCGCTCGCGCAATTCCGATACGCTGCCTTCTTCCACCGTCAAGCTCATGAGGATAAGTATTGACATATCTTTCATCAAGACCAACCGTCTTCATAAGTTCTATAACACGGTCTTCCGTCTCTTTTTTCGTCTTGAAGACTTTAAATATCTTTAACGGTTCTTCTATTATCTGATAAACAGACATTTTGGGATCAAGAGACGCGAATGGATCCTGAAATATAAGCTGCATATCTTTGCGGTATTTAGTAAACTCTCTTTTCTTCATATCGGTAATATCTTTACCTTCAAATATAATCTTGCCGCCAGTAGGATCAAGAGCTTTTAATATCGTTCTTCCAAGCGTCGATTTGCCGCATCCCGACTCGCCTACGACGCCCAGCGTCTTTCCTTTTTCCAGTTTAAACGAAACGTCGTCCACCGCATGAAGCGTTCCTCGCGGAGTATTAAAATATTTTTTGAGATTCTTACACTCAAGCAAGATTTCTTCGCTCATTTATTTCCCCTCCTTTGCAAGATAACACTGTATACAATGTGTTCCGTTTGCGACAACAGGCGGATTATCGCCTGCGCGGCATATATCCATGCTCTTAGGACAGCGCGGATGGAATTTGCATCCTTCTGGAAGTTCAGACGGATGAGGCGCCAGACCTTCGATCGGTTTTAATCTGTCGCTGCGCTCCTCGATATTCGGAATAGAGCCAAACAGTCCTTCCGTATACGGATGATGATTCCTTGATTTGTCAAAAATGTCTTCAAGAGTTCCGCTCTCTACTATCTCGCCGCCATACATGATCGCCACTTTATCACAGAAATTCGCGACGATACCAAGATCATGAGTGATAAGAATTACAGATGAACCCAGCTGCTGCTGCAGACCGCGCATCATCTTGATAACCTGCGCCTGGATAGTAACGTCAAGGGCAGTCGTAGGTTCATCAGCAATCAGAAGATCAGGATTGCATGCGATCGCTATAGCGATCATTACACGCTGCTTCATACCTCCCGAGAATTGATGCGGATAGTCATTTATTCTTCCTGCATCAATACCTACCATATTCAAAAGCTCTCCAACACGTTTTTCAATTTCGATGTTATTCATCTTCTTGTTGTGAATTCTGATTACATCGCCTATCTGCTCTCCGACTTTATATACCGGATTAAGGCTTGTCATTGGATCCTGGAAGATCATCGAAATCTTTTTACCACGTATTTTTCTGAACTGCTTTTCTTTCATCCCTACAAGCTGTTCACCTTCAAATTCGATAGAGCCTTCTATCTCGGATGTATATTTCGGAAGAAGTCCCAGGAGCGATAACGCCGTAGTTGTTTTTCCCGCTCCGGTCTCGCCTACAAGTCCTAACACTTCTCCCCTGTCAACAGAAAGATTAACGTGATTTACCGCGCGGGAAATTATTTTATCTGTTGTATATCTTATACTGAGATCTTTAATCTCTAATAATTTTTCTCCCATCTTCTGCCTCCTTAAGCCTTTCCTTTTAACTGAGGATCAAAAGCGTCACGTAAACTGTCGCCCAGAGTATTGATAAAGAACGCAGTAAGACAAAGCGCGATACCTGGAATAAATACCATATGTGGATTTCCGATCATATAATTCAAGCCTTCCGAAAGCATTGTTCCCCATTCAGGAGTCGGAGCTTTTACTCCAAGTCCGATAAATCCAAGGGTAGCTCCCTGCATGATATTGATGGAAACCTGCGTAGTTCCGTTTATAAGTATGATGCTGGCAAGGTTGGGAACAAGATGTCTTCTGATGATATATCCCTGTGTTGCTCCAAGAATCATCGCCGCTTCTATGTATTCTTTATTCGCGACTGTCAGTGAAACGCTTCGTATCATCTTTGTGTGCATCGGAATACCTGAAATTGAGATCGCAATTACAAGCTGCGGAATACCGTTTCCAAGAGAAGCACATATAGCAAGCGCAAGTACTGTACCTGGGATACAGCTAAGAACATCTATGATCCTCATTATAATATTATCAGCCGCTCTTCCGCTCATTGCTGCAACCGAGGCAAGTATCGTAGATATTACAATTGATATGATTGTAGAAACCATTCCTATAATAAGAGCGGTACGGGTTCCGTGCACGATACGCGCGAAAATATCACGTCCAAAATTGTCCGTTCCGAAAATATGTCCCGGACTGAATGCCGGAAGCAGCTTCTCCATAGCCTCATTGTTTATTGCCAAGCTGTAAGGCACGATCACATCTGCAAAAATGCCTATAAAAATTATAAAAAGACATCCGGCAAGAGCGATCATAGCCATCGGGTGCTGTTTGAGGCGACCCCACACTTCTCTCATCTGAGAATTCTTTCTTCTTTTTTTAATTACGATTGAATTCTCCATTTAAGCCACCTCTTTTCTTACCTGAATTTTTTTACGCTTCTTGGATGAACTTGCGAATGTACTCCTGATACGAGGATCGACAACCGCGTACAGCAAATCGATGATCAGATTCATCAATATAGTAAATGTTGCTAATATCATCGCACATACGAGAAGCGTCGGAATATCTCTTGCATTGATGGAATCAACTATCTTAAGACCGATTCCCGGAATAGCGAAAAGTTTTTCGATAACAACAGACGCTCCAAGAAGGTTTGCGAATACGGATCCGCTCATCGTGATAATAGGAAGAAGCGCGTTTTTCAATGCTTCATGCAGGATAACACGCGTCTCCTTTTCACCTTTGCTTCGTGCCGTCCTGATATAGTCCTGGCGGATGCAGTCCAGCAT
>CASEDW010000207.1 GCA_949286775.1 uncultured Eubacteriales bacterium
CCGCGTTTATATATAATGGACGGAATCGTTGCTATGGAAGGAAACGGCCCTACATCAGGCGAACCTGTAAACATGAACGTATTGCTGATGTCAACCGATCCTGTGGCGTTAGACGCTGTTTTTTGTGATATGATCGGACTTGAACCTAAAAATATTCCTACCGAATACTACGGAAAGGAAATGGGACTGGGAACTTATCTTGAAGAAGAAATCGAAGTGATATCTGAAGACGGAGAGCTTTCGTTTAAAGAAATTTTTGAAAAATTCGGCAAACCGGATTTTGACGTTATACGTACAACACATACCGCAAGGGGCGTCATGGGCTGGGTCGCGAAACTCGCCCGGTTCAAGAGAAAGCCTAAGATAAATGAAGAACTGTGCAGAAAATGCGGAGTCTGCGTCGAAGTTTGTCCGGCCCCGGGAAAAGCGATCAGCTTCGCGAACGGAAGAAAAAATCCTCCGGTCTATAATTATAGAAAATGCATAAGATGCTTTTGCTGTCAGGAGATGTGCCCTCACAAGGCGATTTATGTTAAAGGCAGAAAGTAAGTTAAACAGGAGATTAATAATGGAATACAGTGTAGAAGAGGCAAAAAAGATTTTTATTCATGACAGATACGCCATGGTTACGTCGGATATAGATATTCTCGAAGTGGCGGACGGCTACGCGAAGTGCTGTTTTAAACTCTCTGACAAGCACAAAAACGCGCTGGGATCTGTTATGGGCGGCGCGCTGTTTACCCTTGCTGATTTTGTATTTGCTGTCGCGACGAATTACAACAAGCCCTATTCGACAGTCACGTCAGTAAGCTCTATATCTTATCTGAGAGGGTGCAAAAGCGGCACGATCTATGCCGAAAGCAGACTTATTAAAGACGGCAGAATAAGCTGCACTTATGAGATTGACATAACTGACGAAGAGGGAAAACTTCTTTCGGTGGTTACGACAAACGGAATTCATATAAAGAAGTAGAGACCATGCGGTTTTAGTTATATGAGACATAATGAAAATAGTACTTATGGGATGATATATGTCATCATATAATGTGAGTCAAGGGACAAATGGACACAAATCGAATGCTTGCATACGATTTTGTGTCTATGAGGACCGAAAAAACATGAGGGTGTAGCCATTTTTGAAAAAAATGAGCGGAATCCGAATGTTTTCAGTGATTTTGAGAGTGCGAAGCACGGAAAAATCACGGTTGACTCATGGATATGTTCATTTATCGGGCAATTCATATGTATGATAATGAGTTGATTTTATTTGAAACAGGAGGAACTAACTATATGAAGACATGGTTTATTACGGGAGCGTCGACAGGACTTGGAAGATGCATAGCTGAAGGAGCATTGGAAAGAGGAGATAAGGTCTGCGCCGCGTCCATTGATCCTGAAAATATGCAGGATTACGAAGGACGTTTCGGAAAAGAAAACGTCCTTGTAGAGAAGCTTGATATCACAGACAGCTCTATGTGCAAAGAGATATTCGGGAAAGCTGCTGATTATTTCGGACATATTGACGTGCTTGTGAACTGCGCGGGATTTATGCAGTGCGGCCCTGTGGAGGCGATGGAAGAAGACGAAGTAAGAAGAATCTTCGACTGCAATTTCTTCGGAACGTTCTTCCTTTCAAAAGAAGCAGCGCGCCATATGAGAAACAATAAGAGCGGCACTATTATTCAGATCGCGAGCCTCTCAGCGATAGACGTTATAGCGGGAGAGAGCATGTACGGAGCGACGAAAATGGCCATCAAGGGAATGTCCCAGGCGCTTCACGCGGAACTTGCGCCTTTCGGCGTAAAGGTCTGCATAGTTGAACCTGGTCCTGTTCATACGCAGATGGCAAAAAGGGCGAAACTCTGCAGGACGAGAATCCCTGAATATGACGTCGTATGCGGCGAAGAGCTTGACCGCTGGGAAGAAGCCGATGGATATGCAATGCCTAACGCTACGGCTCCTGAAAAGTGCGCCCGTACAATAATTAAAATGGCGGATGCAGAGAATCCGCCAAGAGAAATAGTGCTTGGTTCATTCGCGTATGGTATTCTCAACACTACGTATAAAGAAAGACTTAAAATGGCTGACGAGTGGAAAAAAGAGACTGACACATGTGATGAATGAATTAAAACCAATCTGAAAAATGAACAAAAAAATAAAATTAGTAGTTCTTTTTATATGCAAAATAGTGTATCATATTGAAAAAGATTTGTTATTGGGAGGAATATTAAATGTCACAGGATTATCCGGGAAAAAAACTGTATCCACATCTGTTCTCACCGATCAGAATTGGAAATGTTAAATTTAAAAATAGAATTATCGGAGCGCCTACAAGCCCAAGTATGGCGACAGCTGAAGGTTTCTTCACACCTGAGATGATCGCTTATCTTGAGGACAGAGCTTCAGGCGGCGCTGCTATGGTAACATACGGAGAGGCTATTCCTCACGGCGCTACAGGAAAATCACACAACAAACAGGTTGTTCTTGATTCTTTCGGCGTTCGTCAGGGGCTTTCTGAGTCAGTAAGACTTATCCACAATCAGGGATGTCTCGCGAGCATTCAGCTTTCACACGGCGGAATGTACGGCGGACTCGCTTCTGTAGGCGGAGACAAAGGCGTTTGCGAGATCGCTTACGGACCAAGCGAGATGGATATGCCTGCGGGACATGTTTACGAGATGCCTATCGAGGTTATCGATGAGATCGTTGAATCATACCGCAAAGGAGCTCAGCTCTGCAAAGAAGTCGGATATGACTGCGTACAGGTTCATATCGCTCACGGATGGCTTCACAACCAGTTCCTTTCACCTCTGTTCAACCACAGAACAGATGAATACGGCGGTTCTTTAGAGAACAGAGCACGCCTTGTGGTTCGTACGCTTGACGCTGTACGCGCAGGCGTAGGCAAGGGATTTCCTATCGAGCTTCGTATGAACGGCGACGATATGGTTAAGGGTGGAGTTACACAGGAAGAATATATCGAATTAGCGAAGATGTTAGAGGATAAAGTTGACTTCTTCAATATATCAGTAGGAAACCACGAAGATCCTGCAATGTTCTGCCGTACTCATCCGTCAGCATTCTTCCCGCGTGGAATAAACGTACAGTTCGCGGCTGAGATTAAAAAACATGTTAAAAAACCTGTTGCATGCGTTGGATCACTTATCCACCCTGCACAGATGGAAGAGATCATCGCTTCAGGACAGGCTGATCTTATCGAGATCGGACGTGGTATGTTCGCTGATCCTGCTATCGCTAACAAATCACTTTGTGGAAAAGCTGACGATATCACACCATGTATCCGCTGCTATGAGTGCTTCGGAAATACAATGACAACAGAGATGGCAAGATGTACGGTTAACCCTCATCAGGGACAGCAGATCTACGGCCATCAGGACGAAAAGAAAGCTGAAGTTGTTAAGAACGTTCTCGTTGCAGGCGGCGGCCCTGCAGGTATGCAGGCAGCTATCACAGCGGCTAAACGCGGCCATAAAGTTACTCTTGTTGAAAAAGCTGACAAACTCGGCGGAAACCTTTATCCGGCAGGAGCTCCTTACTTCAAGGAAGATATCATCGAGCTTTGCGAAGTTCTTATCCGCAGAGTATATGACGGCGGCGTAAACGTAATCCTCAATACAGAAGTTACTCCTGAATTTGTTACAAAATTCAATCCTGACGCTCTTATCGTAGCTATCGGAGCTGAGGAGTTCAAACTTCCTGTTAAAGGAATCGACGGACCGAACGTTGTTATGGCTATCGACGCTGAGCTTCATCCTGAAAAACTCGGCAAGAAAGTTGCTATCATGGGTGGCGGACTTGTTGGTACGGAAGCAGCAGTTTCATTTACAAAAGAAGGCCATGAGGTTTCAGTTATCGAAATGAGACCTGACGTTGCTATCGATACAAATCCGTTCTACCGCGGCGGCCTTATGGAACAGGTTAACAAATGCGGAGCGAAACTCTATGTAAATACAATGGTTAAAGAAGTTGTAGACAACGGAGTTCTTGTAGAGCGCGACGGAGAGCAGTTTGTAGTAGAAGCTGATTCAGTTGTATGCGCAGCCGGATTCAGAGCAAACTACGCTAAAGTAGACGCTATAGCTGATCTTGTAGATGAAAGCTACATCATCGGTGACTGCAAGAAAGTAGCTCAGATCGGCCAGGCAATGGACGACGGATATCACATCGGTATTTTAGTATAAAACGTAAATATTTCCGGGCTGTTTTTCAGCCCGGTTTTATATTGCGGGAAATTCGTTTTGATGAAATATGCACCGTTATATAAAAAAAGAATGATAGTTATAATGAATTTGATTATTGACAAATTTGGGTACAAGTTATAGACTAAAAACCAGTCCGAGCAAGTGGGACTTGAGCGCCGTTAGAACGTAACGAAAGTTGCAAATATGGCGCTCATTTTTGTTACATGAGACTTTTTTATAATCTTAAAAGACGTTCAAAATAGTTTTCAAGATCGCAGGAAAGAGTGATCGGACATTTATTTGATATTTGTATAATATATTGCAGAGAATTACATTTTAGGAATATTTACCAAAGCAAGTATATCAACTTTTTACCACTTAGTAAGTGCAATTATAAGATTTTTATATTATAATCAATTTAAAGTGCGGTATTGGGAATGCCGTCATAAAAACAGAGAGGTGAAGTGCTTTATGAAATCAGACAACAAAACGATTGCTTTAAAAGCAGCGGAAGCAAGAAAA
>CASEDW010000208.1 GCA_949286775.1 uncultured Eubacteriales bacterium
TTTAGAAGAGTTGCAGTCTCTTTCGATATTTCCGATGAGCTCGCTGTATGTCTTTGTAGCTGTATCAAAACCGAATGAGATTTCGATATCTTCATTCTTAAGGTCGCCGTCGATAGTCTTAGGACATCCGATGACCTGAACGCCTGTATTGTGAGCAGCCATGTACTCAGCCAGAACAGCCGCGTTTGTATTTGAATCGTCACCGCCGATGATTACGATAGCAGTAAGTCCGTGTTTTTTAGCGACTTCAGTTACTTTTTCAAACTGAGGAACAGTTTCAAGTTTTGTTCTTCCTGAGCCGATGATATCAAAACCGCCTGTATTTCTGTACATGTCGATATATTCATCTGTCATTTCAATATAATCATCTTCAATAAGGCCGCTTGGACCGCCTTTGAAACCAAGAAGTACATTGTCTTTGCCTGAAGCTTTGATAGCGTCGTAAAGACCGCATACAACATTGTGTCCGCCCGGAGCCTGTCCGCCTGAAAGGATAACTCCGACAACCTGTTTTTTAGCAGGAGCGTTGTTTGTGCCTTTAACAAATGTTATCTCCTCTTTTCCGTATGTATTTGGGAAAAGAGCTTTGATCTTTTCCTGATCAGCAACGCTCTGTGTAGGCTCTCCTACTTTAACACAGATTTCCGCTACTCCGTTGCGGAGCATTCCCGGAAGTTTTGGTGAATAGCTGTATCTTGCTTTCTGAAGTGGTGAAATATTCATTTGATAATACTCCTTTTAATAAATCATTTTTACCTTTTCCATTCCATATAGTAATAAATTTTTCAGGAAAAGTAAACTGTTTTATAACTGTTTAGCGCCGTATTTTTCGTAATACGCATCGATTGCCGCTTTGATATTGTCGTCAATGACTACTCTTCCGTTGCATTCTCTGTTATAGAGATACTCGGTAACTTCGGCCATAGTAACTATCGCGTTTGTTTCAAAACCATAAAGGTCTTTTACTTCGTCAAGAGCACATTTTACGCCGCCTTTTCCCACTTCCATTCTGTCAAGGGAAACCATAAGTCCTACGATAGTGACGTCAGCTGCTCCTCTTACTTTAGGAACTGTCTCTTCCATTGATTTTCCGGAAGTAGTCACATCCTCTATCATAACGACTCTGTCGCCGTCTTTTAAAGGACTTCCTATAAATCCTCCCTTATCAGCGCCGTGATCTTTGGCTTCTTTACGGTCGGAACAATATCTTACTTCTTTTCCATATAACTCGCTGAAAGCGATGGCAGTAACAACGCTTAAAGGAATACCTTTATATGCCGGTCCGAAAAGAACGTCGAAATCAGTTCCGTATTTGCTGTATATGGCTTTCGCATAGTATTCTCCGAGTTTTTTCAATTGTGAACCTGTCACATAAGCGCCGGCATTCATAAAAAAGGGAGATTTGCGTCCGCTTTTCAGTGTAAAATCGCCGAACTTTAAAACATCAGATTCTACCATAAATTCAATAAATTCCTGCTTATACTGTTCCATATTTTTCATCCTTTATAATATTAAATTTTATCTCGATTATATCACAACTGCTTTTCCTACGAAAGAAAGATAACTACATTTTTGCGTTGATACGTTTAATTACTTCGCCGCTTATAATACCGATAACAACTCCCGCGGCAAGTCCCGCAAACCATAGAACCGCCAGATACCAGGCGACAGAAGTTGTTTCGAGCAGCAGCATCGCGACGATTATCTGACCCGCGTTATGCGAAACGGCGCCACAGATACTGACAGGTATGATGCCGATTTTCTTTGTTGATTTCAGGATTATCATTATTATGAGACTTAAAAGCCCGCCTGAAAGACTGAACAGCAGACTTATTCCGTTTCCAAATAAAAATGAAATCAAAAGGATACGTGAAATGTTTATGATAAACGCTCCCTTTACTCCTATAATATAAAGAGCGATTATCACTGATATATTCGGCAGACCAAGTTTCATGCCCGGAATGGCGAAAAATGCAGGTATCAGCGATTCCACATATCCCAATATCATCGCCAGTGCCGTCAATAATCCATATTTTGCTATCTGTTTTGTTTTATTATTCATTATTCTTCGGCAATACAGGCAACTGTAAGTACGACATTGTATTCGGACCGCAATAAATCGTATTTACTGATCCCTTTCTGTAAGATTCTTCGTTATAATCGACCCATCTGTTTGATATGGGTGATATCTCAAGGAGTAGTCTCCATCCTTTTTTTATAAGACCGCTTGTTGGAAATGTACCGATTTCGCAATAAACTATTTCACCAGGATTAAGAGGCTTATACGCTTCCTTTGTATGTTTGTGAACGGGATAATCTGTTCTTGAAAGCTCAGGATCAAGTTCTCTGTGGGAAACTTTAAGCGAGCCGAATCCAAGAGGCAGTTTTTTATCATTGCTTAAGAATGCCGTATACTTTACTTCTCTTCCATTTTCATCAAGAACTCTGACATTCAGATGCAGCTCCATGTCTGAGGTATTGGACGAAACATATAATCCGGCTTTTATATAACCAGCGATTTCCGTATCTTCTTTAAAGGGCTCAGTCACAAAGGAGGCTCCGACGACTCTGTCATCCTCTCTTCTCCTTACGTCGGCGTTATATGATATCTCTCCTGAACCAAATGGTTCATGCTCTATGAGGCCATCTGACGACATATCAAGATAATATTTTCTATATATGGTTCCCGGAACAGGCCAGTTGGATTCGTGTCTTAAGCGGTAAGAGCCGTTGCCTGAACGTATCTGTATTTCGACAGGCGCTTCACTCATGATGCCGTTTTCTATACCTTTTAAATAATGATCGAAAAACGCCCTGAATTTTGAAAGGAATTCTTCGCTATACATCCAGAAATGAATGCCTGAACCGTTTAAAAGTGTCAGTTTCTTTTCTTTTGATGAACAGTTTATATACGCCTCGCTGCTTCCAAGCCCGTGAAGACTTGCGTCAGGTTCTACAACACTCCATATCGGATAGTCGATTTTTTTGATATCGGCACTTGACATAAACTCGGCTTCAGTTCCGTATATTTCTTCACTCCAAAACGGATTTTCAATCGCCTCTGACATAAATGTCTTTTCCTGCGGATAGATATTCAGATCGGCATTGTCAAAGATATTTAACAGACCGCCGCCGCTGTAGACGTAGTGTCTGTATGAATCATAATCGCCCATTATCGCGATCATGGCTGTCATTCCTTTCGGGTGACGCTGCGCCGCCAGATACTGGGTCATCGCGAAATAAGACGCTCCAAACAGACCTACTTTACCGGTAGACCAGCTTTGCTCTGAAGCCCACTTTATAGCGTCGCAGAGGTCTTTTGCATTGCCTGAACCAAACTGTTTGAGTTCTCCTCGGTTTTTTCCGACTCCATACTCTTCTATATTGATGACTGCATAGCCGTATGGAACCCAGTCATCCGCGGCCGCCTGTTCGAAAACGCTTGATACAGGTCCGCTGAAGACGCTGTCATCGTTTCCGGCAGTATCGCCATCTTTAGCGAGATTTGGAATTTCCGGATTAATGCCTTTATTTTGAGCAAATCTCTTAAAAAAGGCCGACTGAAGGAGTTCTCTTGTATTTTTATCTCCATATGATTCATAGAATTGATCTTCCACAGTTTCAAAAAACTGTTCGTCTTCTTTTGTTAACGCAAATCCGTTTATAAAAGATTTGCCGAAGGCTCCCATGCTGATTATCACGGGATATTTTCCATCCTCAAGAGGACGATATATATCCGCAAGCACGTAATGTCCTCTGTTGACAGGAATCTTTACGTCAGTCTCTTTGCAGATGCCTTTTACGCTGCGTCTTGTAATATTGTGAGTTTTTTCGATTGAGATCAGTTCAGTGCCAATTTCTTTGATACAGTTTTTTATGGCGTCAGATTCTCCGAATTTTTCAGGATCCATACAGAAATTAATATCATATCTGTATTTAGCCAGAACAAGATCTTCTTTTAAGGTAATCCTGCCTATAGACAATAAAAGTCTTGCCATATTAGTCACAACGGGATTTGTCACAGAAAGCTGTTTTCTTCCGGCGCTTTCCGGAACGAAATCAAGCGTAGTGACAACAGGTTTTGCCGCGCAGCTTCCAAGAGTCATTCCGCCTATCGAAAAAGTGATGATTTCACCGTCTTCATACTTAAACTTGCCATATTCATCGATTTCATCACGGTAACTGTCCGTCTCATAGAAGACTCCTGATACTGAGCCGTCCATAAAAATGCCTGTTTTCATACTATCATTCTCCGTTTCTGATATTTAAATTTATTTAGGTTATTTTCGAACCTTAATTATAACAGAAAACTAAATCTTTAAACACTCATTTAAGAATATATCTTATCAGATATCCTTCTCTGACTCCGTATTTTGAAACGGTTACGGTAGTTAAATTGTAAAGCTTTAATACGGTACAAAGGATAGTCAGACCCGGAATTATCGTATGAAGACGTTCAGGCGCGATCTTGATTATTTTATCAGTCATATAATTCTTTTTTTCAGAATAAAGCTTCAGAAGTTTTTTGATCTTATCTGATTCCATTATCCTGTTTGAATCATCAATTTTGTATTCTTCATTATAAAGTCTTAAGACGGCGCGGATTGTACCTCCTACGCCGTAAGCGCAGCTGATATTTCTGTCAACTTCATTTTCGTTTAAAATTCTTTTTACTTCTTTTTTTATCTCCGACAATTCTGTTTTGGCAGGAAGAATATTCTTAACAAAATTTTTATATGTATTCAGCGAGCCTATAGAAAAGGAAGCCGCTTTTTCTACTGTTTTATTTTTAAAAGAAACGATCTCAGTACTTCCGCCGCCGATGTCTATCACGCATCCGTCCATGACATTATTATCTCCGCTTACGCCGGCAAATCCACAGACAGCTTCCTCTTCTCCTGAAAGCACGTCGATCTCGCATCCTGTTCTTTCCTGTATCTGGGCGATGACGTCGATGCAGTTTACCGTATTTCTTATTGCAGCAGTAGCGAAATAATATACTTTTTCAAGTTTTATGTGTTTGATAAAAGTTTTGAGATTTTCAATCGCTTTGACTGCTCTTTCAACACCTTCTGTCGTCATTTGTCCGTCTTTATCAATATAGTTGGCAAGTCCGGCCATTATTTTTTTGTTGAAAAAACAGTCGAATTTATTATCTTCATGAATTTCATAACATGACAATCTTATCGTATTAGATCCTATATCTACAATTCCGATCATAATCTGGTTCCTTTCTTAAAATAATTATTTATCAGAAAAAATTCCCAACCAGATAAAGTATAAAACCTTTATATAAGGATGGGAAGTTTTTCTTTAAAATTTATGATATTTGTCAGTGATAAGCCGATTTTGACTGCTCCGCGTTCTGGTATGCTTTTTCGTAAAAGAGTTCCTGAGAATTTATTTTCGGCTCATGCAGATTTCTGTCTTCGTATACGCCGCGGTTTGTCAGTATTTTTCCTTTTTCATCGTCCTCAAGCATCGTTTCAAACATCCAGTCAAGGCGTTCTTTGAGGTTGTCATCTAAAACAGGAGCCGCGACTTCAACACGGTGGATGGTATTTCTTGTCATGAAATCGGCAGAACTTATATAAACTTTCTCGCGATCTTTTGTACCGAAACGATAAATACGGGAATGCTCCAAAAAACGTCCTACTATACTGATGACCTTAATGTTATCTGTGTATCCTTCTACTCCCGGGATCAGACAGCAGATGCCTCTGACGATCATCTCGATTTTAACGCCGGCCTGAGAAGCTTCGATCAATTTATCGATGATATCTTTATCGCTCAGAGAATTGATTTTAATTCCTATATAACCCTCTTCGCCGTTTTTAACGTGTTCGATTTCTTCGTCTATCATCTGTATTACTTTATTCTGAAGACACTTAGGCGCGACAAGAAGCAGATTGCTTTCTTCAACCTTTTCTCCAAATAAAAGAGCTGAAAATACTCCCGCTACTTCTGTTCCGATTGCCTGGTCAGCCGTAATAAGAGAAAGATCAGTGTATAGAGCTGAAGTTTTTTCATTATAATTTCCGGTTCCGATCTGCGTGATATAAGATATGCCATTTTCTGTCTTTCTCGAGATCAGACATATTTTAGAGTGGACTTTAAATCCTTTAAGGCCGTAAATAACCCTGCATCCGGCTTCTTCCAGTTTTCTTGAATATTCGATATTGTGCTCTTCATCAAAACGGGCTCTCAGTTCAACGAGAACTACGACTTCTTTTCCGTTTTCCGCAGCTTCTATAAGAGCGTCGATTATTTTGCTTCTGTCGGCGAGCCTGTACAGCGTCATCTTGATGGAAACAACGGAAGGATCGTTGGCCGCTTCTCTTAAAAGTCTGATAAATGGGTTTATGCTTTCAAACGGATATGCCAGAAGTACGTCTTTTTCAAGGATCTGAGGCATAATACGTTTAGTATTGTCCAGCTGAGAAGTCATTCTCGGACTTCTTCTTTCATAAAACAGCTGACGTTCATTCATATCTTTAAAATAATTTTGAATCGAAGAAACAAACGAAAGATCAAGGGGGATCTGCGATATAGGCTGGAAAACATGCTCTTTTTTCACATGTATTTCCTTGCACAAAGTATTGACCATCTGTTTACTGAGTTCACGGGAGTATTCAAGCTTGACAGGACTCATTCTCTTGCGCTGCTTGATCAGTTTTTCCATCATCTCTCTGTATTCGAGATAGTCGTCATAGTGGTTCTCCGTGTCTATGTCCGCGCTTCTTAAGACACGTATGAGGGATTTTTCCTTTACTTTATAATTCTTAAAGATCTTTGGTATAAAGTGCAGTATCAGCTCCTCTGAGAGCATAAACGTGCCTTCCCTTGATGGTATGGCGATAAGTCTTGGAAAAACATTTTTGCTGCATGGAACGACGGCTAATTTTAATTTGCCCTTGTTTGATTCCAGCTGCGCCACCGCATATATATCTTTATTATTTATAAAAGGAAACGGCTGCTGTTTGCTGATAATGGCAGCAGAAAGATAAGGAGCTATCTCCTTTTCAAAATATTTTTCGAGATATTTCCCCTCTTTATCAGATAAATTATTAAAATTGATCAGAACTACGCCTTGCTGCGCGAGCTCCTCCATTAACTGATTATAGATAACAGAGTTTTTTAAGTTTAACAGTCTTGTTTCTTTCAGTATTTCATTTATCTGCTCTTCAGCAGTCATATTTGTCTTGTTTTCACGGATTGTAGGATCAGATTCGAGCTGATCGAGAAGAAAGCCTACGCGTACCCTGAAAAATTCATCCAGATTCGACTGAAAAATGGATATGAACGACAATCTTTCAGCCAGTGGAACTTTTGAATTACCGGCTTCATTTAATACCCTTTCGTTAAATTTCAACCACGATAATTCTCTGTTCATATATATATCGGCAATATTACTGTTCACAACTTCTTCTCCTTGCTGTACGTCATTTTCAATTTGTTTTTTGTAAGAAAACATGTTCTTAAAGATATCTTTTAAAGACATAGACTCTCCTTCTTATGAGTTGCCCTATAAATTTGACTTATATAGATTAATTATAAAATGTAAATTGTATCAGCATACTTTTGTGAAAAGTATGTAAAATTTTCAGGTTTAAGTTGAAGCTGTATTTCTTCTGACTTTCTTGTATGCCGTTTCTATAAGAATAATATTTAACAGCGCAAAGATCAATAAATATAACGGCATTATCCAGATTCCAAACATTTCTTGAAGCTTTCCGAACGCAAGTGGCATAAAAGTGCATCCGACGGAAAATACCGCCATTTGAAGTCCTATCGCGGCGGCGCTGTATTTCCATCCGAAGTTGACAGGAGCCATATGCTGTATCGCCGGATAAACAGGTCCCATACCTGTGCCGATTATTAGAAATCCGGCGGCGGCAGGAACATATGTCTGCACCGGAAGCGCGACAAGAATTATTCCGAAAATCTCCAGAGCTATCCCTATTCTTATAAGCTTCCTGTCGCCTAAACGTCCTGAAACGAATCCTGAAATGAGCCTTCCAAGCATAAGGCCTCCGAAAACAAAGGACGCAAAAGACGCTATAAGGTCGGCGCTCATACCCTGCTTTGTTCCTGCAAAGTAACTTGACGTCCATAATGAGCAGACTGATTCGCCCGCGCTGTATGTAAAAAAAGCGATAACGGTTAATATTACGCCGGGAACTTTTACAGTTTCTTTTATTCCGGCGACTTCAATGTGGCCATTTTCCTCCTCACTCTTATTCTTTTTCCAAAGCGGCAGAGAAATTATCATAACGAAAAGGATTCCTGCCTGAATATAAGCCGTCCACCTGTAACCTTCATTCCAGTGAGCGCGGCTTAAAGCTAAGGCCATTATATTTGGACTTATGACTGCGCCGAGACCGTAGAAACAATGAAGAAAGTTCATTACCGAGGATGAATAATTATTCGCTACATAGTGATTTAAAGCCGCGTCGATTGAACCTGCTCCAAGACCATAAGGAACGGCAAAGAGCAATAACATTAGGTAATATCCTGAAAAAGAAAATCCTACAAGTCCGATAACGGTCAGAAGAGTAGAAAATATCACTATATATTTCGTATGAATTTTTCTGATGAGCCTCGGAGCCATCAGCGAAGATATGATCGTCATACAGGATATAGCCATGGAAATGTATCCCGCGTATGAAGATGGAACATTAAAGAAATTCTGCATCGTAGGCCAGGCCGAACCGAGAAGTGAATCCGGAAGTCCAAGGCTTACAAACGCAAGATATATAACTGCTATAAGTAAAGAAGTCATTTTTTATACCGCCTGTGTCATTTACTTTTATGATACCTTTATACTTCATTATGTCAATAGAAAA
>CASEDW010000209.1 GCA_949286775.1 uncultured Eubacteriales bacterium
AGCGGGCCTATCGTCGTTTTAAAGCGGGCCGTCGCTACGTTGTAGGAAGCGTTAAGCACATATTTTCGCCAGATTTCGCATTTGATGTCTTCGGCTTTCTGAACATCTATTTCAGATGATTTCATGTAATCATATACAAGATCGATCGCTTTTTTCTCATCTTCTGTAGGATTGTCTATGCCGATGGGAATTATTCCGAATTTGCATGAGTGGCGAATCGAATAATCTTCGCGGCTGAAAGATATTATATATATGAGGCTGTCTATTACCGTATTTTCGGGAAGCATACGGCGGACTCTGTCGCCGGGATCGACGCCGTTCATTACCGGAACGATTATCGTCTTTGGCGATATGACGTCTCTTAATTCGCTACATACTTCTTCAAGAGAGTAGTTCTTAACGCATATAAAGATAATATCCTGATCTGAAATTTCACTCGTTGAGGAAATTACGTTTGGGTGAGTGACTATATGACCGAATTGCTCGCTGTCCATTATAAGACCGTTTTTCTTAATCGATTCGCCGCGTTTTCCTCGTGCTACGACTGTGACGTTGTCATTGTTTTTGGCGAGAAGCGATGCGAGATAACCTCCTACGCCGCCGACTCCTATTACTGCTGCTTTCATGGCAAACCTCCGTATCTGTATTATATAGTTAATGACTTCGCGGATTTCTTCGTGTTTTGCGCTCCTGAAATCCTAAAATCATTCGAAATCGCTCATTTTTCTACGAAAATGGCTTTAGAGTCATTATATTATACATTTTTTTGTTTTACAAATTTTGGAGGATTGTTTATTATAGAAGCTATATTTTGTAACCAGGCAAATATATTATGAGTTGGCCGACAAGCATCCGATTTGTGTCCATTTGTCCCTTGACTCATATTGTTATCAGATTTGGAGAATGTTATGAGACTTAGTGAATTATTTAAAAATGATGAAAAACAGAATATTTCTTTTGAAGTTTTCCCGCCGAAGACAAGCACTTCGTTTGACAATGTAATGAACGCTGCCAAAGAGATAGCGTCTCTTCACCCGGCGTTTATGAGCGTGACATACGGAGCGGGCGGCGGCACAAGCAAATATACTCTCGATATAGCGAAAAACCTTAAGGAAGTGACAAAGGTTCCGACGCTGGCACATCTTACATGCGTCTCTTCAAGCAAAGAAACGATACGCGAAAGAATTCAGGCGATGAAAGAGGCAGGAATTGAAAACGTGCTGGCTCTCAGAGGTGATCTTACGCCAGAGCTGGAAAAATCAGACAGAAGCAAATGGGATTACAGGCATGCCACAGAACTGATGAAAGACATCAAAGATTCAGGCGCGGATTTCTGTATGGGAGGCGCGTGCTATCCGGAAATACATCCTGAAAGTCCTAACCAGAAGGAAGATATAAAACATCTGAAGGAAAAGCAGGATGCGGGATGTGAATTTTTGACGACGCAGATGTTCTTTGACAACAACCTGTTTTTCAGCTTTTTATACAAGGCAAGAGAAGCGGGAGTTACTATACCGATCATCCCGGGTATCATGCCTATTACAAAAGCAGAGCAGGTGGATCGCGCGATCAAGCTTTCCGGTTCGTTTATGCCTCACAGGTTTAAAAGCCTTGTAGATCATTTCGGCTCGAAGCCTGAAGCCATGAAACAGGCCGGCATAGCATATGCGACAGATCAGATCATCGATCTTTTCGCCAATGGAATTAAGATAGTACACGTATACTCAATGAATAAACCTGATGTAGCTGCAAAGATTATGGAAAACTTATCGGATATAATAGGATGAGTCAAGGGACAAATGGACACAAATCGGATGCTCGCATGCGATTTTGTGTCTATGAGGACCGCAAAACATGAGGATGCAGCCATTTTTGCAAAAAATGAGCGAAATCCGAATGTTTTTAGTGATTTCGGGAGTGCGTAGCACGTAGAAATCACGGCTGACTCATAAAAAATTCCATTTGTCGGGCAACTCATAGAATGATGCTAAGGATGAAAAATACAGAAAAAAGAGGAAATCATGCTTATAACAGAATACATTAAAAACAATATAAC
>CASEDW010000210.1 GCA_949286775.1 uncultured Eubacteriales bacterium
ACTGTAGACGGAACGGATTATGTTCTTGACGACGCTATGGCTTCTTCGTACGAGCGTCATTATGACGATCAGAACAGCAGAATACAGTATATTTACTACAATGAAGTAGGCGCTGTAGTTCCCGACGTTCAGACACTGAACATTTCTTTCATCAGCGTTTCAGACAATACTGTTTTAGATGAGCAGACAGTAGAAGTTCCGGCAGGAGAGGATTACACTATTGATATTCCTGAAACTTTTGAAACGGAAGATACAAGCTATGTGAGACTCGCGGGTCAGGGAGACGCGCTGGTTCATGACGCTGGCACACCGCAGAGCAGCTACACAATATACTACAGAGACGTAAACGATCTTCAGAATGTAGACACTACAGTTATTCAGGAAGAAACTATTTACTATGACGTTCCTGTAACTGAAGAAGAAATCATATATGTAGATGAAGTTGCGGAAGCACCGGAAGCTCCTGTAACTGTTGTAGCTAACGCTGAGACAGGCGAGACGGATACATACAACGCGGAAGGTGAACTTATTACTCCTGACGCTCAGGAAAATGAAGCGGAAGTAGAGGAAATCGAAGAACCGGAAGCTCCAACCGCAAATATTCAGGAGAATAATGATTCAGAGACTGCCGACAACGATACATCTGACAATGTTGAGATAATCGAGGATCAGGAAGCTCCTAAGGCAAATGTAGACCTTGAGCAAAATACGGGAGTAAATCCTGTTGTGATAGCGATTATCATCGCGGCAGCGGCAGTTGTTGTGATCGCATATGTAGTTATTGTTAAGAAGAGAAAAGACAGCAACAGAAAATAAGATGTCAGCGTAAGCTGGTTATTTAAGCAAAGTAAAAGGCTTCGGAAAAATCTGATCCGAAGCCTTTATTTTCGCTAAAAGACGCGTTTTTAAGTTTTATTTTTGGAGGAGTTTTAAAAGTTCCAGGTCGCTGGAAAACATGCCTTTTCGGTTGCCGTTTTCGTCGTAGAGGATGCCCTGCCAGCTGCTGTGATATCTTGTGATGATGTTTATGTCAACTGTCTGGCAAGCGCCCTTTTTTGAACGTATCTCGTCTGTCGTGTGATAAATCGGCGGGTTTGCCCTGAATGTTTCAGGGGTTTCATCGTCCTGTGACAAAAAACTTCTCGCTTTTCTTGTAGCCTGGGGTTTTCCTATTTTATCTAAGCATCTGTCGATAGTAAGCATAAGTTCCATCACGCTTTTAAAAGGATAGCTGTCCTTTAGGGCTACTCCGCAGATACTTCCTGCCAGCTCTTCAGACTGAAAGTTAATACGGTCTATGCATATACGTAAAAAGGTAGGTTGAAAATTCATTTTGTCACTCATAGTATACTTCTCCTAATCAAGATCCAGCTCGTCAAGGCTGTATTGAATACGTACTTTCGCGTGTTTTTTCAACGAATAGAAATTATAATTTATGCGGTCCATCACCATGCGGGCGCTTTCATACGGGCAGCCGGGAAGTATTACAAGGAACTGGCTCGTACTGTAGCGCGTTACGGTGTCTCCCGAACGAAGCGACGAAAGAAGCACCTCCTGCATCTGACTCATACCTGAGTTCAGAGCCGCGCGGTGTTCGCTGCTTCCTTTTTCACCGGTTTCGGGATGAAGAGTCACCAGGGACAGATATACCGCGATTCCGAGACGGTTTGCCCGGCGTATCTCGAGTTCGTATATCCTTTTGAAAACGCCGTATTCGCAGTAAAACGCGCCGGGTTTTTCCTTTTCTTCCTTTAATTCCTCCTGAATAACGCTTAAATCCGACTCCTGTTCGTGAAGCTGCTTCATCATCTCTTCAAAGATGTTCTGAAGTTCGTCAGAGGGTTTTACTCCAAAGTTGTCGTACAGCAGGTCGACAGTCTCTCTGTAGTGTTCGGTGGCGAGGGTCTGTTTGTTGCCGCCGATATATGCTTTCAGAAGGCAGCAGTGAAGCTCCTCTTCCAACGGATCAAGTTCGATGGCGCGCCGGCATATCTCCTCCATTTCCTCGAAGCGGCCGGTTGAGGCAAGCAGATCTGAGAGCTCCTTTACGGCGTTCAGATAAATTCCATGGTAATAAACGGACATCGACATAATCCAGTACGCGTCGGCAAGATCCGGCAGAACTCTGCCTTTATAAAGGCGTACGGCCTTTAAGAGATTCTCTGTTTTTTCTTCGGTATCCTGAGCGCTTTTTGCTTCTTTGTACAGACGCTCAAATTCTTCGGTATCCACTGTTACGGGATATTCCGGATTCCATCTGTAATTTCCGCGGCCGGTAATTACAAAATTTTCTTCTCTCCATGAGTTTTTCAGAGTGTTTCTGAGACGGTACATCAGGTTCTTAAGGGCGCCGGCGGGATTTTCGCTTCTGTCGTCGGGCCAGAGAATTTCCGCCAGTTCAGATACCGTTATACTGTTGTTTCTGTGGCATATGAGATATGACAGCAGTCTTGTAACCATGTCGGAGCGTATCTGCTCCTGACTGAGTTTTTTGCCTGAGTCATCTGACAATTCCAAATGCGAGAAAAGCTGTGCGTAAATCATTAAATGCTCCTTTAATCATACTACTCATCAATGAAGCTTAAATAAATTTTGATTAAAGTCAGTCATTTTCATGCAAGCATGAAAAGCCTGACCTTTTGACTTTAGTATCATTTTATAATATTAAGTAAACTGTTACAACAGTTATTTATCATGTTTAATGTGTGTTGACTTTAAATGTTTTGTATGATAAGAAGAATAAGACGAGGGGGTATATTAAATATGGATTTGTTGAAAGACAATATAAAAAAGGTATATTTTAAATATCTGACAGCCGCCTTTGGCAGCGCGCTGATAACGTCTATTTATTCCATAGTGGATATGGCTATGGTCGGCCAGTATCACGG